>URWM01000292.1 GCA_900551655.1 uncultured Collinsella sp. | reverse complement strand
CGGAGATGTGTATAAGAGACAGCCGAAACGCCTGCGGAGGGGAGAACCCCGTTGGGCGGGGACTATTCGTGATGCTTGATATCGCATCGCAGTATGGAAGCACGGATCATCTTCGCGATGGTCCGACCGGTTGATGGGCTAGGACGCGCATTCAGCAGGGAAGGGGATGGCTTTTAATGCCGCTTTTGGCTTATGCGTGCCGCGCTCCGCGTATGGCCATCCTGCGGTGCTAAAGCATTCTTGAAGTCTGTAAAGTGAATTCGTTTTAATCGCGCGCGTGACCGTTTGCCCATGTCGCATAACAGGATTCAGTGTTGATTGCCCGTGTGATGACAGTGCGAGTTTCGTGGGGTGTGGCGTGAGCGGAGTCGCCGCGTTGTATAAGTCTGGCCGGCCCGACTGATGTGTCGATCTGTCGGGCCGGCCGAGAATGGTGAAGAGATCTCGCTGTTGAATGAACGAATGTTACAAGCAGCTCTTCAAGGCGCTTTGGGCGTTGGCTGGGGCTGCGCAGTCAATCGCATGCAGTGATAGGCGAGGCGATTGCTCGATGAGCCGGCGACTAGTTCTGTGCTGCACTCGTCCCGGTGCCGTCGTTGTCTGCCGAGTACCAGAATGCGTAGGCCGCAACGACGGCATCATAGACGGCTGCGACTACGTTATCCACGACGGCTGCAAAGTTGACCACAACGGGAACGGGGCCGGTTTTGGAATCCATCTTCTCTACTTCTGGGGTCTCGTACATGGGAACATCTCCTTAGAATTGTGACAGGACGCTCAGGTCGCCTAGATCATCGTCGATCAGGTCGATATAGAGGTCGCCGTCCATATTGATGTCTGCAATCAACGATGAGATCTCTTCCATCTCGTCAATCGAGTGCATACGATTGGCCAACGCGGTAACAACGGGCTTATCCCAAACGGTTGCCATTCCGGCATCGTAGTATTCCTGAAGGCTGTGTTTGCGAACGTTTCCGATGATGAGAGGTATATAGGGGGATGCGACGATATCGCCATTGGCGTGGATGGCCACTTGGTCAAATTGCATTTGCAGTTGAGGGAATCTGACCAAGTGGTCGATGGGGTCGCCCCACTCAAGCATGAAATAGCCTCGATAGTCCGGATCGTATCGAAGGTCATTGATCGTGTTGACTAGCCGACGGTATTGATTATTCGAAGGGCGAATCGTGCGGTTTCTTCGGGCTCTACCGAGGAGCATGAGCGGCTGAACTCTAAGGTCAATTCGGTCAGTTCTACCCGACGATTTCAGCTTGTCTCGAAGCATCGTGCAAACTGGTTTGAAATCGTCGACATTGAACGATGTCGGACAAAAGGCAATTGAAAGGTGCAGTGAGGTTTCGTTCAGCGTGATATCGATGGCGTCGAGCACCCGGTCGTATAATCCCGAGAGTCCTCGCATATGTTCGTGAGAATCGCGTAGGCCATCGAGGCTAAACTGTATGCCGTTTAAACCGGCGCGTTCGAGCTCATGCAAAGTATTTGAGTTTGCGAGCAGACCGTTTGACACGAGGTTGCATTTGACGCCAGATGCGCTGAGCCGCCGCAAGGACTCGATGACAAGATCCTTTCGCAGGAGGGTCTCGCCTCCGCAGAAGCAGAAGCTAAAGGGGTGCATTTGACAAATCGAGTCGACGAGTTCGAGGACTTCGTTGTCGGATAATTCGTTCGCGACGACATCGTTTTCTCCACTGTTGTTGAAGCAGTGTAGACAACGAAGGTTGCATTTGTTTGTAATGTCGAGCGCAACGCTGTGGGGCGCTCCGATTATTGCCGGCATGCTCATTATTGCTTCTTATCGAGCGGGCGAACAAACAGCTTGACGTCGCCCGAGTCGAGCTCATTGGGCAGGGTGCCGACTAAGGAAAAGCCAAGGCGCTGGTCGGAATGGTCAAGTTGTTCGGCGATTGGGGTGGAATCAGGCGCGTCAATTCTGAGCGCGCGGTAGGCTTTGGGAGCGGAAGATCCGTAGTATTCCGCAAGGCGGTCGAGCACACCGGCAAGCAGCGTGGAGCTGCATGAGATAAATTTGATGATGACGCTGCGGCCGGCGGGATTAGTGGTCGGCTCGCATATTATCAATCCATTAATTTCTCCGGACTGGCTCGTGAGTAGAAAATAATCATGGGTAAAGGAAAAGAGCCTTTGGCGAAGAACCAGAAAGTTCTCCAATTCGGGCTCAACGTCGAACTCAGAGAAATAGATCCTATTGCCATTTTTGGACTGTTTTGCAGAGAGGGATTTTGCAGCCGCCTCTTCGATTTCAGCAAACCTGCTCGCGTCCGCGAGAATAAGCAGCTCGTCGGGATCCACCGATGTTAGGTAATCGGAGCCGAAAGGGTCGTTCATATATCTCCCTTCTTTCTTCCAAACGATAAGACAGTTTACGGTCAGGCTATGCAGGGTTTGGGCCAGGTCGTGCGCTAGCGTCTCGCGCGGTTGATCTGGGTATTTTTCTTGGAACAGACGGAGAATTTCGGGCAAATCGCGGGTGCCGTCGCATAAGTCAAGAATCTCTTTGGCGACCCTGTTGAGGATCGTATAGATTTGTTTCCCATCTGAGCTTAGGACGCTCAGGCGGTTATTTGGTTCACTGCGAAGGTAGCTTGGGTCGAGGGGGATAGGGATGACTCCAGGCAATGATGAGATTTGCGCGCTCCAAACATTCACGGATTCCATTGATCTCCTTTGGTTGTGGCCTATCTTCCTCGAATAGCAACTCTTTCGATAAAATATCAC
>URWM01000291.1 GCA_900551655.1 uncultured Collinsella sp. | reverse complement strand
GCGGGCGCGGGGGGCGGCCGCGATCTTGCCCTCGATTCCGCGCAGGCCAAAGCCGCCGGGAACCAGGATGCCGTCGGCGCCGCCGAGGACCTCCTCGATGTTGTCCTCGGTGAGCTCCTCGCCGTCGATGAGCTCGATGTCCATGTGGCGGCCGTAGTAGACGCCGGAGTGGTGAAGGGCCTCGATGATGGAGAGGTAGGCGTCGGGCAGCTGCGTGTACTTGCCGACGACGCAGATCTTGGTGACGTCGTCCTTCTTGTTGGCGGCGTGCATGGCGTTGGTGAACTTGTACCAGCCGCTCATGTCGCTCTCGCGCGGGTCGAGGCCCAGACGCTCGCAGACCTTGGTGTCAAAGCCCTGCTCGGCGAGGTGGGCCGGGACGTCGTAGATGGAGGGGCAGTCGGAGTTCTCGAAGACGCAGCCCGGCTCCACGTCGCAGAAGCTGGCGATCTTGGCGCGGATGTCGGCGTCAACCTCGTGGTCGGAGCGGCAGACGATGAAGTCCGGCTGCAGGCCCATGGAACGCAGCTCGCGCACGGAGTGCTGGGTGGGCTTGGTCTTGACCTCGTGGGCGGCGGCGATATAGGGAACGAGCGACACGTGGATGTAGCAGACGTTCTCGGGGCCGGCCTCCTTGCGGTACTGACGGATGGCCTCGACAAACGGTTGGGACTCGATGTCGCCGATCGTGCCGCCCAGCTCGGTAATGACAACGTCAGAGCCGGTCTGCTCCTCGATGCGGCGGAATTTGTCCTTGATGGCATTGGTAACGTGCGGAATCACCTGGACAGTGCCGCCCAAAAAGTCACCGCGGCGCTCGCGGGCAATCAGGCTCTTGTAAATAGCACCCGTCGTAAAGTTAGAATCGCGGGTCAGGTTCTCGTCAATAAAGCGCTCGTAGTGGCCCAGGTCCAGATCGGACTCGTAGCCGTCCTCGGTCACAAAGACCTCACCGTGCTGGAACGGGCTCATGGTACCGGGGTCGACGTTCAGATACGGGTCGGCCTTCTGCATCGTTACCTTGTAGCCGCGTGACTTGAGCAGACGGCCCAATGAGGCCGCGGTAATACCCTTGCCTAGGGACGAAACCACGCCACCGGTTACGAACACATGCTTGGTCATATTGAGTTACCTGCGCTTCCCGTAGAAGTTGTCCATACACATCTTACGGGTCTCCATTGTAATACTCGAGAAAGAAGCAGTTCGTCATTTTTCACCAAAGTGCTTGCATTTCTCAATCTCGAAACAAAACGCCGTCCGGTTGCCCAGGCGGCGTCGTTTCCACTATGAATACGCGTTGTTATCGATCGGCGACTTCATCCTTGATCAAGTCCTGCACGAGCATACCGGCACGGATGCCCTCTAGATACCATTCGCCACGCTCCGTGAGACAAATACCATTTGCGAGCTGGCCGCCGTCGTCGCTGTAGCGCGAGACGACCTCGATGATGTCTTCGGATTCCAAGCGCTCAATTGCCGCGCGGGCGCGATACGGAGACACCCCCACACGCTCGGCAAGCGTCTTGCGCGAAAAGCCATAAAATCCGCCGTTGTCTTCGGACAGCTGTGCGATCTCCATCAGCACCTGTACCTCGACACGCTTCATATCGTTGACACTCGCACGACCCTTGCCAGCCATGGCAGCCTCCTCAAACCGAGCACGGGCATCACTTGCACCGTGCGCGACCGGCACACCCCATGATGGCCGGCAACATCCATCATGCGGCATCCCCGCAAAAGGATGAAACAATTAGGGTTATTGTATACCGCCTAAATCGCTTATAGGCAGGTAAGCGGGCTATTTTTAGGTTAAACGGTAGCTTTGTTGATAAAAGGGGCACACCGAATGCATACCCGATGTGCCCCTTTCAGACCAATTTATCCAGGCTTAGCGGTGGAAGAAACCACGGCGCTCGAACTTAGGCTCGCAGCACACGTTGATGCCCAGCTTGCGCAACACCGTCTCGTCCGTCGGCGAGATGATCACGCTAAAGAAGGCATCGCAGCCGCGCAGCTGCTCCAGGCCCGAAAGGACGCGAGCCGCCGTCTCGCTCGTTGCCGAGGTAATCGAGAGCGCCATAAGCGTCTCGTCGGTGTGCAGGCGCGGATTCTTGCTACCCAGGAAATGTGTCTTGAGCTTGCTGATAGGCTCGATCGCCTCATCGCTAATGACCTCGAGCTCGAGGTCAACGCCCGAGACATGCTTAAGTGCATTCATGATGAGCGAGCTCGCGGCGCCCAGGCGCGTGGAAGTCTTGCCGGTCACCACGGAGCCATCGGGCATGACCATGGCACCCACGGGACCACCCGTCAGCTGCTCCCTGGTGAGGGCTGCCGAGCGCGCCGGTGAGTAGTTCTTATCGATGCCGGCTTTCTTCATAATAATCTTGAGACGGTCGACTTGCTCATCGCCCACGCCGGTACGGCGCACATTTTCGACCGCGGTAAAGTAGCGGCGGACGATCTCCATCTTGGAAGCGTCGCGGCAGGCATCGTCATCGGTGATGGCAAAACCGACCATATTGACGCCCATGTCCGTAGGGCTCTGGTAGGGACTCTTGCCCAGGATCTTGTCCATCAGGGCACGGACTACCGGGAAGGCCTCGACGTCGCGGTTGTAGTTGACCGTGGTCTTGTTGTAGGCCTCAAGGTGGAACGAATCGATGATATTGGCGTCGTCGAGGTCAGCCGTGGCGGCCTCGTAGGCAATATTGACCGGATGCGTCAGAGGAAGATTCCAGACCTGTCTCTTATACACATCTGACGCTGCCGACGAAG
>URWM01000290.1 GCA_900551655.1 uncultured Collinsella sp. | reverse complement strand
ACCAACGAGTTCGAGCACGACGGCCTGCACGGCAGCGCGGTGTTCAAGCACCTCTTCGACGAAGCCCTCAACCGCGGAGACCTGCGCCGGATCTTCTAGCTAAGGAGTGTCCCAAAGTGCCGGCGCATAAGGAACGTCCCCAAGTGCCGGCACGAGAAAGACAGCGCTGCGGGAAACGATCCGCAGCGCTGTCTTTCTTTATGCAAATACGATCAAGTTATCCCTGTGTATCGCCGGCTTCTCGGCCAGGTTAGCGAGCAGGCGGTTGCTGGCGATCTGGTCTTGGCGGCGACCGGCAGCAAGTTCCAGCACGTCCGAATCGGCCTCGGCGATACCGCGGGCGACGACCATACCGCTCGGATCGCACACATCGAGCACATCACCCTCGGCAAACTCGCCATCGACCTGGCGAATACCCACCGCGAGCAAGGACGAGCCACGGCTGACCAGCGCCTTTGCGGCACCGGCATCAACCGTCACCGAACCGTGGGCCTTGTCACCCAGCGCGATCCACAGCTTGCGCGGCGCAATGTCCAGGCGCTCCGCCGGCGGATCGAACAGGGTTCCCACGCTCTCGCCACGGGCCAGGCGCACGAGCGCATCGGGCTCCTCGCCCGAGCAAATCACGCTCTGAATGCCCGCCGTCATCAGGATGCGGCTCGCGCGGATCTTGGTAATCATGCCGCCCGTGCCCACCGATGTAGAAGAATCGCCCGCCGAGGCGATAATCTTGGCATCGATCTTATGCACGACAGGAACAAACTCGGCCGTGGGGTCCTCATGCGGATTGGCAGTATAGAGACCATCGATATCCGAGAGCGTCACGCACAGATCGGCAGAAACCAAGCAGCTCACAAGCGCCGCCAGTGTGTCGTTGTCGCCAAACTTGATCTCGTCGACGGTGACGGTATCGTTCTCGTTGACGACCGGCACCACGCCCAGTTCCACCAGGCGCAGCAGGGCGTCGCGCGCGTGCAGGTAGGACGTGCGGCGGGCCGTATCGTGGCGCGTGAGCAGCACGAGCGAGGTGAGCAGGTCGCGCGCATGGAACTCCTCGTCGTAGGCCGACGAGATGATGCACTGACCGGCCGAAGCGCATGCCTGCAGGCTCGGCAGATCGCCAACCGGCTTGCGGTCGAAGCCCAGCACGGGATAGCCACAGGCAATGGCGCCGGAGCTCACCACGACCAAGCGCCAGCCGAGCTTGCGCAGGGCCGCGGCCTGATCGGCCAGGCCACCGATAAACGCACGGTTGACCTTACCGTCGGCACCCACCACCGTGGACGAACCGATCTTTACCACCATCGTTTTATAAGAAGTCGTCATACGTCAAACCAATCAACTGTTCAGCGAACGGCCGAGCTGGCGGCTAAGGGAGCGTGACTCGCCCCTACCGCCCAAGGAATTAGTGAGCCCAGGGAAAGGCAGAGGCCGCGGCCATGTTCTTGCGCACGAGCTCGTCGCGCACCTGAGCCAGGCCCTGCTCCATGCCCACCACATAGGTCTGCGGGTACAGGAAGCGCTTGAAAGCTGCGTCAAGATGATCGAGCGCCCAAGCACAGCGCTCGCGCGCGTCCTGGATGCTCTCACGCGGAGCCACCGCACTGCCATCGCGCACGATCGGCACCAGCAGCTCGCGATACTCAAGTTCGGACACGTCGGTCACCAGGGCGGCATCATTCACGGCCACGAGGGTATTGCCGCGCGCGGCGCCCTCCCCTGCTAGATGGTCCTCGTCATAGATCATGTCGCAGACCGGGCCGCCAAAGCCGTCGTAATAGCGGCGCACGCGCTGCACGCCGGGGATCGTGCGCTTGTAGGGCTGCTCGGAAAGCTTCACCACCGGCGTCCACGACTCCGCGTCGCTCGCACGACGGGCGGAAAGCTTGTACACGCCGCCCAGCGCCGGCTGATCGTAGCAGGTCGCGAGCTTGGTGCCCACGCCAAAGCTATCGATGGGTGCGCCCTGGTCGAGCAGCGACTGAATCGTGTACTCGTCAAGGTCGTTGGAGACCGAAATCCCCACATAGGGCAGGCCCTCGGCGTCAAAACGGCCGCGAACATACTTGGACAACTTAGCCAGGTCGCCCGAGTCGATGCGAATAGCCGACAGGCGCTCGCCCGCCGCCTCCATCTCCTTGGCAACCGTAATGGCATGCTCGCAGCCCTCGCGCACGTCGTAGGTGTCAATGAGCAGCGTACAGTTCTTGGGGCTCGACTTGGCAAACGCACGGAAGGCCTCGAGCTCGGAATCGAAGCTCATCACCCAGCTGTGCGCATGCGTGCCAAAGACGGGAATACCGTAGCGGCGCCCGGCAAGCACGTTGGACGTAGACGAGCAGCCTGCCACGTAGCTCGCGCGCGCGACAGCCAGGCCGCCATCGGGACCCTGGGCGCGACGCAGGCCAAACTCGGCGACGGGGCGACCATCGGCCGCCAGTACCACGCGCGCCGTCTTGGTGGCGACGAGCGTCTGGAAGCCGACGATGTTGAGCAGCGCGGTCTCGAGCAGCTGGCACTCCAGCGACGGACCGGTGACGCGCACCATGGGCTCGCGCGGAAACACGAGCTCGCCCTCGGGCACGGCGTCAATGTTCACGTGCGCACGGAATTTGCGCAGGTAGTCGAGGAATGCAGGCTTGAACATCGCGCCGCCGGCCGGAGCCTGGAGCGAGACGAGGTAGTCGATGTCCTCGGGCGTAAAGCGCAGGTTCTCGACCAGCTCGGGCAGCTCGGCGGTGCCACACATGACCTGTCTCTTATACACATCTGACGCTGCCGACG
>URWM01000289.1 GCA_900551655.1 uncultured Collinsella sp. | reverse complement strand
ACGAGATTCCTCTACGTCTCGTGGGCTCGGAGATGTGTATAAGAGACAGGATGGGCGTCGCCGCGCTCGACGAAAACCTGCTCTACGACGAACTCGGCGTTAATGCCGAATATCTCATCGACCACGCCTTTGGGCGCGAGCCAACGACCATCGCCGATATCCAAGCCTATCGCCCGCAGGCAACCTCAACCACCACAGGACAGGTGCTCTCGAAGGGTTATGCCTACGAGCAGGCCTACACCGTCTTGCGCGAGATGGTCGACAACGCCGTGCTGGACTTGGTCGATAAGCACGTGGTGTGCGACAGCATCTCGCTCTTTGTGGGCTATGCAAGCGAGCGCGCCGACATACGCCGGCTCAACGTCAGCGGCACGGCGCAGTATATAGACGGCTGCGGACACCTGCGCTCGAGTACCTCGGGCATCGAACCCGCAGCGACCGACGGCTCCGAGCTCGCGCCCCGTGCTCCCAAGCCCGTCCAGCGCGATGACGAAAGGCGTCGCCTGGTGCGCGAAGCGCAGGCAATCGATGGCATCTTTGTGGGAGAGCATGGCGGCAAACCGCGTGGTGGCTATGCCGCACTCTTTGCGCACTCCAACGCCTCGCGCAAGCTGCCCGAGCGCACTAACTCGTTTAAGAAGATCATGGGCTATTTTGATGAGCTCTGGGCGCAGACTGTCGATCCCAAACGACCGGTCAAGCGCATCAACCTTGGATTTGGCAACCTCATGCCCGAGGAATTTACCACCATCGATCTGTTCAGCGATATCGAGGCCGATGAGCGCGAGCGCGACCTGGCGCGCGCCGTCCTGGCCGTGAAAGGCAAGTACGGCAAGAACGCGCTCGTCAAGGGATTAAGCTTTACCGCCGGCGCCACCGCGCGCGAACGCAACGACCAAGTTGGAGGACACCGTGCCTAAACCCAAACAACAGCCCGTGCGCCCGCCGACCGCCTTCGAGCGCCTGGCGGACCCCGAGGGCAGGCGCCGCGCCGCCGACCCCAAGCTCACTGCCAACGGTGCCGTGCGCGCCAACCGCGCCGCGCAGTTTATGCCCTTTGCCGCCCTCACGGGATACTACGAACTCGTGCGCAAGCAGGAAATCACCGTCGAGTCAAAACGTGAGCTCACGGAAGAAAAAGCCCTCGTACTTTCTAAAAAGCTCGAGGGTCTCAAACGTGGCGACCTAGTCCGCGTCACCTATTACGATACGTACGGCTATCGCTCCCGCACCGGCATCCTCGACGAGGTACTCCCTGCCTTCAAGCTCCTCAAGCTCAAAGACATCGCCATCGATTTCGATGACATTCTTGACATCGAACTGCGCGGACGAGCCTAGACAAGGAAGTGCATCCAAGGCGGCGCTTACAGCGTCATGACGTAGTAACCCGCATCCTTCACGGCCGTCTCGAGGACACCACGATCAACCGGCTGCTTAGAGCGCACGCGTGCCGTGTGGTCCGCATACGTCACCGTTGCCCACACGCCATCCAGCGCATTGAGGGCATTGGCTACGTTCTGAGCGCAGCCGTCACAGCTCATGCCGCCGATGAGCAGCTCATCGCTATAGGGATAGTGTGACGCATCGGTATCCACCACAACAACCTTTTTGGCCTTCTTGCCGCTCGTACCATCGCTGCAGCAACTCTTCCCGTGTGTCGAAGCGGCAATGCGACGCAGCCCAAAAAACATGCCGACGGCAATGACGGCCAGCACGATGAGATTCGCAGGGTTGAGCAAGTCACTCATGCGCTCCCCTTTCAAGTAGCACTATCTAGATACCCCCATGGGGTGTCTCCATCTTAACCCAAAATCATGTCAGTTCGGTCAATTAGTTTCCCTATTCAAACTTTTTAGTTGACCAAGGCTTACTTTCGTGTATAAGTTTTCCTAGGCTAACAGTTTAGATCCGTAAGGAGCGCCGTGACTCGAACCATAGACATCCCAACGTTTCAGGCAGCAGTCGTGCGCAACTGCTCTCCCACGCTCGCGGGCATCAAGCCGGCATCGCTCTTTACCTATCCAGGCACCTACGCCCACAGAGACGGCTCGACCACAACCGAAACCATCGCAGAACGCCGAGCACGCCTGCTCAACGTTATCGCCCAGTGCAATCGCGAGCTTGACCCGCTCGGCATCCACCTGAGTGTTTTGGTCTGGCGGCCTTGCGGAGCGCTCGTGTACGTGTACCGAGCCAAAAGCCTCACCACCTATTTCGAAGACTCTCGCGCCCAAACGGCGCTCGCCTCGGAAGGCTACGACACGAGAGACCTTTCGACATGCCTTGTACATTTGGCATCACGCATCACGCTCGCAAGCAATAACGTCGCGGAATGCGCCTGCGGCCAGACTCGATGCGCACTACCCCAACAAGCTAGCTGCAGCAAAGACTGCACCTGCGAGTTTCCGCACGAAATAGGCTACTTCCTTGGATATCCCTACGACGACGTGCGCGAGTTTATCGTCCAGCGCGGCGAGAACTACAAGGTCTTTGGAGCCTGGAAGGTCTACGCAAATGTCGAGCAGGCGCTTGCGACGTTTGATGCCTACCGCGCCTGCACCCAATACTTCACCTTTGTCTATCAGCAGGGCTGTAGCCTGGCGCAACTTGCCCAGGCAACCCGATAGAACGTACAAGTCGCGGCCAGCGCCGCACAACCGAAAGGACAAAACATGAGCAAGATCGCCGTCGTCTATTGGAGCGGCACGGGCAATACCGAGGCCATGGCAAACCTCGTCGCCGAAGGCGCCACGTCCGCGGGTGCCGAGACTGAGGTCATCCCCTGCGCCGACTTCTCTGC
>URWM01000288.1 GCA_900551655.1 uncultured Collinsella sp. | reverse complement strand
TTCCTCTACGTCTCGTGGGCTCGGAGATGTGTATAAGAGACAGATCGAGCTCGTCGTTTTTAATGGTCATAAGCACGTCGCCCTCGTTGACGGATTGGCCCGCCTGCACGTTGATTGAATCGACCGTGCCGTCGACAGAAGGGGAGACCACTGAGGACGAAATGGGTTTGAGCTGGCCTTTCGCCTCGACTGTTGTGGTAAACGTGCCCTCGGTCACCATGTCGGTCACAGGCCCACTAGCGCCCTGTGGCTGAGCATTGATAACCAGGGTTGCGACAATGGCAATGAGCGCGATGGCACCTACGACACCGACGGCAATACCGCGTCGAATCAGCTTTTTGCGTCGACGTTCGGCACGTTTTGCCTTGAGCTTGGCATATGCCTCTTCATCGGAAATCTCGGTCGCATCGTTCGCGCGTCCGTTCTGCTTATCGGCATGTACGTCTGTAATCAGAGGAATCGTTTCGGTGACATCTTCGGGCGTGTGCTCGGTATCATCCGGGCCCGGGGTGATCGTGGGGACATTCGGCATAGCGTCTCCTTTATAGAAAGTACCTCGATAAGTATATGCGCCCACCGGTTGGGGCGGGCGCATAGGACGGTTTCTTTCGGAACTGTTAGATTGGTCGCAGCGGTTCCACGTTGTAGGAATGCGCGCGTTGCACTACGAGTGGACAACCACGCACAGGCCGACTTTGATGCAGTCGTGAAGTGCCTTGGCGTCGGCCAGGCGCAGGTTGATGCAGCCGTGGCTGCCGCACCACTTGTACGACTCGGCATTATCGAAGCTCTTGTCGTTTTGCCAGGTGGCATCGTGGAAGCCGATCATGTTGCCCTCAAACGGCATCCAGTAGCTCACCGGGCTCTCATATTTGGGCTTACCGGTCTCGGGGTCCTTGGCTCCGATCAGGGTGCTGCCGCCGTCGTTGCTGTTGATCTGCCACACGCCCTCGAGGGTGGCGTCTTCGCCCGGTTTGCCGGAAATAAAATTGGCCTCCCACACGATATTGCCGTTCTCGTCGTAGTAGCGCGCGTGCTGCTCGGACAGGTCGACGTCGATATAGGCCTTCCAATCGGGCTCGCCCTTGGCGGTAAACGTGTCGGCCTTCTTGGAGTACGAAATCTCGATATCGCCGGTCTGCTTGTTATTGATAGCGTCCTCGACCTGCTTGGCGAGCGTGTCGCTATCGATGGACCAGCCAAAGTCGCCGCCCTCGACAGCGCACTCCTTACCGTCGGCGCGTGTCCACCAGCGGGTGGAGCCCACGGTGTTAAAGCCGTTGGCGAGCTCGGCGGCCCAGCTGCTGATCTGCGACGTATCGAGCGTGGGGTTGGCCGGATCCGCAAAGCTGATCCACTGCAGCACCGAGCTACCGTCGACCTTGCCGGCATCGTTGCCGTTGAGCTTAAGGGTCACATTGACGCCCAGGAAGTTGTTGGCGGCATCGCATGCGGCCTGAATCTGATCATCTGTCAGCGTTCCATTGAGCGGCTCATAGGCATCGTTGCCGAGCTTCGAAAGATCTACGGTCTCGGCCAGCGAGGCAAGCTCGAGCTCGGCATACTTAATGACATGCTCGCGGTTGATTTTCTCGTTGGAGCGCGCCTTCTCGACGGTAAACTTGCCCGCTTGCTCGTCATAGGAGCTATTGGCCTCGAACGTGCCCGAACGCCCCTCGTTAAACTCGTCGATGGCGGCGCCCAGATCCTTCTCAAACTTCTTTTGGTCAAAGGTGTCGGAGAGCATGGACAGGTCGACGCCTTGATCAAGATCGACTTCGTTGGAGGTAGCGGTTGTTTTGGTCTTGCCACTTAAGGATTCCACAAGGCGGACCGGCCATACAAAGGCTTCGTTGTGGCTGATAATCTCTTTTGCTGCAGCTTCACCGTCGACGATGGGTTCATCGGACTCGGGCTGATAGGTCCAGCTAAAGTCATCGCCTGTCACGGCGAGCTTATAGTGCTTCCAAGCGGAGTTGACCTTGGTGGCGGCAGACGTGGCGTTGGAGAACGAGACATCCACGCCGGCGATGGTGGTGTTGGGGTAAGCGACCTGCGAGAACGCCACGACTCCTACGATGTAGACGATCGCGACGAGGCCGAGGACGACAAAGAGGGCCGTCTTTCCGCCCGACTTGCTGCTTTTGTTGGTGCGCTTGTCCGCGGGCCCGCGATTGTTTGCCGCGCGTGTGTGCGAAGGCCCCTGCTTAGGGGCGGCACCGTGTGCGGGACGCTGCTGATATTGACGTTGATTCGGGCGCTGAGAGGCATTGGCCGGGCCGTGTTGTTGGGTGTGAGCCGGCGCGATGGGGCGCGGCGATTGGACGCCGCCAGTATGCCTACTGGGCTGTTGCGGATCGGGGATCATGCTGCTGCGGTCGATTTGCGACATCGTATATATTTCCTTCGATTTTCGCCTTGCGGCTCATCGTGTTTTAACTGGGCTTGCATTATAGCGATTAGCCTGTTGTTTGTGGTGCGGAAACAGTAACAGTTTGGAGAAGTCTGTCTATCCGCATACGCCGCATTTGGCGCAGGCAGAAAGCGCGGCCGGGGCTTGAGCGATGCCGCCCTTGGCTGTCTCGCGCAGGGTTGCCGGCAGGGCGTGGCCCACCGAGAGCATCACATGCGCCATCTGGTCAAACGGCACCAGGCTCTTGATGCCGGCGAGCGCGAGCTGGGCTGAGCTGAAGGCCGCGGCCACGCCGATGGCGTTGCGGTTTTGGCAGGGCACCTCCACGAGGCCACCGACGGGGTCGCAAACGAGGCCCAGCAGGTTACTCAGCGCCTGTCTCTTATACACATCTCCGAGCCCACG
>URWM01000287.1 GCA_900551655.1 uncultured Collinsella sp. | reverse complement strand
AGGAGGCCACTTAATGTGGCCTCCGTCGTGAGCAGGACTGTAGAGCAGGAAACTTCATCCGTGCCCGCCCTCGCGGGGAACCGGCGGGATACACGGCTTCAGATGGGGCTTTGATGCATGGGTGGTCTGTTGTTATGCGAATGGGTATCATACTGTGGTTACTGCATCGACTCTGCGATGCATTGTTGTACGTTCCCGACGGTCGGTTTGCCAGAAGCGCCCCGTCGGTTGTTTCAGACCCGTTTCGAAGAAAGGAAACAACACTCACCTATGGCAGCTAAAAAATCATCTCCCTTGAAGATCATCCCGCTCGGCGGCCTAGATGGCATCGGCAAGAACATGACGGTCTTCGAGTGCGGCGACGACATGGTGCTCGTCGACGCTGGCCTCATGTTCCCCGACGATTCCCAGCCCGGTATTGACCTGGTGCTTCCCGACTACACCTATGTTCTGGAGAACGAGGAGAAGCTCCGCGGCATCGTCGTCACTCACGGCCACGAGGACCACACCGGTTCGCTTCCGTATCTGCTGCAGGATCTCAACAACAAGGTGCCCATCTTCTCGAGCAAGCTGACGCTTGGCTTTATCGAGGGCAAGCTTTCTGAGTTCCGCATCCGCGCACCCAAGTTCCGCGAGGTCAAGGGCGGCAGCCATGTCAATCTCGGCGGCATCTCGCTCGACTTCTTCTCGATGACGCACTCCATCCCCGGCGCTCTGGGCGTGTTCATCCGCACCAACCAGGGCACCGTTATGCACACCGGCGACTTTAAGCTCGACCAGACGCCCATCGACGGTGTCACGCCCGACTATGCCGCTATCAGCCGCTTTGCCAAGCAGGGCATCGACTTGCTGCTTTCCGACTCCACCAATGCCACGGTTCCCGGCTTTACCAAGTCCGAGGCCGAGGTTGGTCCCAACTTGCTGCACGCCATCAAGAACGCCCCGGGTCGCGTGTTCGTCGCGTCGTTCTCGAGCCACATTCATCGCCTGCAGCAGATCTGCGATGCCGCCCGTAAGTGCGGCCGTAAGGTCGTTGTGACCGGTCGCTCCATGCTCACCAACACCCGCGTCGCGCGCGAGCTGGGCTACCTCAACATCGACGATGCCGATATCATCGATGCCTTCGATATTGACAACCTGCCCGACGACAAGATCGTCGTCATGTGCACCGGTTCGCAGGGCGAGCCGCTGTCGGCCCTGTCCCGCATGGCCAATGGCGAGCACAAGACGCTCTCCATCCACGAGGGCGATACCGTCATCCTCTCAGCAACTCCCGTTCCCGGCAACGAGAAGGCCGTCCAGCAGGTCGTCAACAGCCTGGCCAAGCTCGGCTGCGACGTGTGGGATAAGAACCGCGCCCTCGTTCACGTCTCGGGTCACGGTAGCCAGGAGGAGCTCAAGCTCCTGATGGCCATGGCCAAGCCCACCTACTTTATGCCGGTTCACGGCGAGGCCGTGCATCTGCGTGCCCATGCCCAGCTTGCTCGTAAGATGGGCATCAAGGATGATCACATCTTTATCCTCGATAACGGCGACACGCTCGAGATGCGCGGTGGTATCGTCAAGCGCGGTACACCCGTCGAGTCCGGCGTCGTCTACGTCGACGGCCTGCGTATCGGCGATACCGACCCCATTGTCTTGCGCGATCGCCAAAAGCTCGCCAACGACGGTATGGTCACGGCCGTTGCCATCGTCTCGCTCAAGCACAAGAAGATCGAGGCCATCGAGTTCTCGGGCCGCGGCGTCTCGTTTGCCATCGACGACCAGTTCTCTGAGGATGCCTCCGCGTCCATCATGAAGACGATCGAGAAGGGCAAGTTCAGCTTTACGAGCAGCGGTTCCGATGCTATTCGTAAGGCCGTGCGCGATTCGCTCTCTAACTTTATCTGGAGCCGTACGCGCACTCGTCCGATGATCATCCCGGTCGTCATGGAGGTTTAGTTTGGCGCGTGGATCTGCACAAAACGCCAAAGGCAATAAGGCCAATAACCAACCGGCATCTGCTAAGGGTGCCGGTTCCCATCTTCGTGCCAATAAGGGCCACGAGGCCGAGTTCGACGATTTTGAGCCCCTGGTCGAGCCTTCGGCCAACCGCGATATCGCCGGCGTGGTCATTGCCGTTTTGGCGATTGCGTCCTTCATTGCCGTGATTTCGCCGGCGACCGCACCCGTTACGGCTGCGGTTGCCGGTTTCTACCACCTGGGCTTTGGTCTGGGCGCCTACGTGCTGCCGATCGTCATTTTGCTGTTTGCCGCCACGCTCTTTTTAGGCGAGGACTCGCCGCTCAACGTACGCTCTGTTGCGGGCGGCGCCGTGGTCTTTATCGCCGTCGTCTCCATTCTTTCGCTGATGGTGCCGGGTACGAGTGTCTCTTGTGACCTTATGTTCACGCCGCATAATTTGTCCGCCTCGGGTGGCTACATCGGTGCGTTTATTGCGAGTGCGCTGCAGAATGCCCTGGGTAAGCCTATCGCGATGGTAGTCCTGTTGGGCTTTGTCGTCGTGGGCTTGGTCATCATCGGCTTTTCGGTTGGCGGCGTTTTGCGCTCTGCTCGCGACCGTGCGGCCGATTTTGCCGAGCGCCGTCGTGCCGATGTCAACGCCAGCCCGTGGGGTGACGACGAAGCCCTGTCGGTACCCGGCGTTGCCCGTCCGCACCTGAGCATTCTTCGTCAAAAGGGCTCCGATATGGCCGTGACCACGGTGATGGGCAACGATGCGGACCCGGTTTTGGACGATGACGACGAAGACGAGGATCCGTTTGTCGACGTGTCCGATGCCGTGGAGGCCGAGCGCGCTAAGACGACGCTGCTGCCGCG
>URWM01000286.1 GCA_900551655.1 uncultured Collinsella sp. | reverse complement strand
GTCGTGGGCGTGCCCGGGCGCATCATCAAGCGCAACGGCTGTCGCGTGTTCGAGGAGAGCTTCGATGCCAAGCAGCATCGCGAGTACATGCCCGACGATGCCGCCGAGCAGAGCGCCCTCAACCGTCAGGGCATCACCGAAAACGCCCGTCGCGTCAAAGAACTCGAGCAAGAGGTGGCCGAGCTCAAAGCCCTCGTCGCCAAGCTCGTGGACGAGCGCTAGAAGCGGACGGCCACCGACAACATTGACGCCAACACAAAAGGCACGCCAGGGAATCCGCCCCCGGCGCGCCTTCTTTTCGATGTGACATGCGGGGCTGCCCCTTTGTCACCTTATGCGAACTGGCTTAGGTAGAGGTCGGCATAAGCGCCCTCGGCAGCCAGCAGCTCCTTGTGCGTACCCTGCTCGATGATATTGCCGTGATCCATGACCAGGATGAGGTCGGCATCGACGATCGTCGACAGACGATGCGCGATCACAAAGCTCGTGCGCCCGCGCATGAGCGCATCCATAGCACGGCCGATGGCGAGCTCGGTGCGCGTGTCCACGCTTGAGGTCGCCTCGTCCAGGATGAGAATCGCCGGGTTGTTGAGCAGCACGCGCGCAATGGTCAGCAGCTGGCGTTGGCCCTGGCTAATGCTCTCGGCATCGTTAGCCACACGCGTGTCGTAGCCCTGCGGCATAGTGCGCACAAAGAAGTCGACCTGAGCGGCACGCGCGGCCGCGACAATCTCCTCGCGCGTCGCCTCGGGACAGCCATAGGCGATGTTTTCGGCAATGGTGCCATCGAACAACCAGGCGTCCTGCAGCACCATGCCAAACTGCTGGCGCAGCTCGCCGCGGTCCATGCGGCTCGTGTCCACGCCGTCGAGGGTAATGCGGCCACCGTCGATCTCGTAGAAGCGCATGAGCAGGTTGATGAGCGTGGTTTTGCCCGCGCCCGTGGTTCCCACCACAGCGATCTTTTGGCCCGGCTCGGCGGTAAACGACACGTCGCGCATGAGCGGCTTGTCGGGCGCGTAGCCAAAACGCACGTGTTCAAAGGCAACACGGCCCTCCACCTTGCCCGGCAGCTTGGCGGCGGCCGCCGGCAACTGATCGGCTTCCATCTCGGACTCGTCGAGCAGGTCGAACACGCGCTCGGCGCTCGCCAGCGCGCTCTGCAGCGAGTTAAAGGTAAACGACAGCTGCGTCATGGGCTCGGACGCCTCGTAGATAAACTGGAAGAAAGCCTGGAACACGCCGACGGTCATATGCCCGGCAACCAACATGCTGCAGCCCACAAGCGCAATCACGATCTGCGCCAAGCGGCCGATAAAGCGCACCGCGGGACCGACGGCGTTAATCATAAAGTCGGCTTTGGTGCTCACGCGCGCCAGTTCCTTCGAAGCCTCGTGTACCTCGGCAGAGCTCTGGCGCTCGCGGTTAAACGCACGGATCACCAGACGGCCCGAGTAGCCTTCCTCGACCGCGCTCGTAATCTTGGACACCCACTCCTGACGCTCGCCCGTCACATCGTGCGTGCGGCGCGACACGACCTTCGTCACCAGCAGCGAAATCGCCGTAAAGAACAAAAAGACGAGCGTGAGCGGCACGCTAAACACGAACATCACGCTCACGGCGCCCACCACGGTACCGATCGACACCAGAAGCTGCAGCAAGCCGCGCTGCATGCTCTCGGACATCTTGTCCAAGTCGTTGGTCGCACGGCTGACGACCTCGCCGGGACGATGCGCGTCAAAGTAGGCAAGCGGCAGACGGTTGAGCTTTTGAGCGATGCGGTTGCGTAGGCGCAGGTTGAGGCGCTCGGCAACGCTCGACATCAAAAAGCTCTGGAGTGCGTAGAACGAGGCGGCGGCGGTCCAGATCATAAAGTAGATGAAGATGGTCCTGCCGCAGTTCTCCCAGGTAATGCTGAAGGTAGCGTTGTTGGCAAACGCCAGCTTCATGTGCCCCCACAGCTCATCGATCACGCGGGCGCTGTAAGCCGGTGCCGCGGTGTTAAAGATGACATAGAACACGATGCTCGCGAACACGATATAGAAGCGCCAATGGTCGCCGGCGGCCTCACTCCACAGGCGGCGCACCGTCGCCCAGGTGTCGCGGGGCGTCTCGTCCTCGTCCTCGTCGTCAACGTCGCGCATGCGCTCCGCCTCGGCGCGGGCGCGCTCGTCCTCGGCGCGCTCATTTTCCTCATAGAGTGCCTGGCGGCGAGCCTCGCGCTCCGCCGCGGCCTTGGCGGCTTCGTCCAGGTCGGGCGCGACGCCCGTCTCCTCAACTGTCTCTGCAACCGCGGCATCATCGGCGATACCCTGCTTCTTGAGCTCCTCGGTCATGCTACTCACCTCCCTTCATCTGCGATTCCGCGATGGCGCGGTACACCTCGCAGGTTTCCATAAGCTCGCCATGCGTGCCCAGACCCACAACCTCGCCATCCTTGAGCACGACGATCTGGTCGGCGTGCAAGATCGTCGAGATGCGCTGCGCGATGATGAGCACCGCAGCGTCACGCGTCTCGTCTTGCAACGCATGACGCAGGGCGGCATCGGTCTTAAAGTCCAGGGCCGAAAAACTGTCATCGAAGATATATAGATCGGCATGCTTCATGAGCGCACGGGCGATTGCCAAACGCTGGCGCTGGCCGCCCGAAAAGTTCGTACCGCCCTGCGCCACCGGGGTATCGAGCCCCTGCGGTTGGTCGAGTACAAAGGTGCTCTGGGCAACCTCAAGCGCGTGAAGCATGTCGCCCTCGGTCGCGCCTTCGTTACCAAAGCGAAGGTTGCTCGCCACCTGTCTCTTATACACATCTCCGAGCCCACGAGACGTAGAGGAATCTCGTA
>URWM01000285.1 GCA_900551655.1 uncultured Collinsella sp. | reverse complement strand
CTCGGAGATGTGTATAAGAGACAGGGGTCGATGGTACTGGGCTTCAACGATGAAGACCGCGCTCACCTGGAGAAGCTGCGCCAGAATGGCCTTGCCAACGGCGTGCCCGAGCTGTCGATTATCGGCCCCGAGCGCATCCACGAGCTGGAGCCGCGCGCGAGTGCTAAGGCGACGTGCGCGTTGTGGTGCCCATCGACCGGTTACGTCGACCCTTTTGAGGTCGCCATCGCCGCGCTGGAAAACGCCGTTGCCAACGGCGTGACGTTTATGCGTTCCGCGCCGGTGGAGGCGATTGAAGTCGCGGGGTCGGGCGACGACGCGCGCTTTACGCTGGTGACGCCCGCCGGAGACGTGCGCTGCCGTTACCTGATTAACGCCGCGGGCAACGGTGCCACAGGCATCTCGCATATGGCGGGCGCCGAGGAGTTTCAGATGGTCTGGCGCCAGGGCAACATTGTGGTGCTGGACAAGGAGCCGCGAGTGCTCATGCCGCTCTATCCCGTTCCCACGCCGGTTTCCAAGGGCGTTATCGTCACGGGCACCGTACACGGCAACACCGTGATCCCCGCCACGGCCGCCGTGCGCGAGCCGGGCGACACGCAGACCTATGCGAGCGATGTGAACGCGCTGCTGACCGGCGCGCGCAAGCTGGTGCCCGATCTGGACACACGCCGTGTGGTGCGCGCGTTTGCCGGCGGTCGTCCGGTCATTAAGGGAACAAATGACTTCTTTATTGGGCAGTCGGCCGTCGTACCGGGGCTGTTTCAGGCGGCGGGCATTCAGTCGCCGGGCGTGGCGAGCGCGCCGGCCATTGCCGAGCGCATGGAGCTTGTGATGCGTGAGGCGGGCGTGGAACTGCACGAGCGGGCGGACTGGAACCCCATTCGCCGCGCGCCGGATGACTTTGACCGCGCACCGCTGGCGCGCAAGGAGGAGCTGATCGAGTTCGATCCCGCGTGGGGACAGATTGTCTGCCGCTGTGAGACGGTGCCCGAGGCCGAGATCGTGGCCGCGATCCGACGCCGCCCGGGCGCAGTTTCGGTCGAGGGCGTCAAGCGCCGCTGCCGTGCCGGTATGGGCCGGTGCCAGAGCGGTTTTTGCCAGAGCCGTGTGGTGGCGATCCTGGCGCGCGAGCTGGGCTGCGACCCCAGCGAGGTACTGCTGGAGGACACTGGCTCGTGGCTCGTTGAGGGACCTTTGAAGGGGGTGCGCTAGGATGGCGACGTTTGATATGCGCAACGAACGCGCGGAGGCAGGAGCTACAGAAGCGGTGCAGACGCAGGCGTTCGACGTCGTCGTTATCGGCGGCGGACCTGCCGGCATGGCGGCCGCACTTGCCGCGCACAAGGCCGGCGCGCGCGTGGCCATCGTGGAGCGCGAGCAACACTTGGGCGGCATCCTGCGCCAGTGCATTCACCCCGGCTTTGGCCTTTCGCACTTTAAGCAGGAGCTCACCGGCCCCGAGTATGCGCAGCGCTTTATCGACCAGGTGCGCGCGACCGACATTGCGCTGTTCTTGGACAGCATGGTGCTTGGGATTGATTCGGGCGAGTCCACGGAAGACGCCATACTCCGCACCGTCACGCTCATGAATCCCTCCGGTATGCTGCAGCTCACCGGGCGTGCGGTCGTCCTTGCCATGGGTTGCCGCGAGCGCACCCGCAGCGAGATCAAGATCCCCGGCAGTCGTCCCGCCGGCGTGTTTACGGCCGGCCTGGCGCAGCGATACATCAACATCGAGAACCTCAAACCCGGCTCGCGCGCCGTCATTTTGGGCTCGGGTGACATCGGACTGATCATGGCGCGCCGCTGCACGCTCGAGGGGATTTCGGTCGAGGGCGTGTACGAGCTCATGCCGTACGCCAACGGCCTGCGTCGCAATGTGAAGAACTGCCTGGACGACTTTGGCATTCCGCTGCACCTGTCCACCACCGTCACGCGCGTAATCGGTCACGATCGCGTGGAAGCCGTCGAGGTGAGTCAAGTCGACGAGCACCTGGCACCCATTCCGGGGACCGAGCGCGTTGTTCCGTGTGACACACTGCTGCTTTCGGTGGGCTTGATTCCCGAAAACGAGCTTTCGGTTGCCGCGGGCGTAGAGCTTGACCCGCGCACGCGCGGCGCCGTAGTTGACCAGAGCCTCCAGACAGGCGTGCCGGGCATCTTTGCCTGTGGCAACGTGCTGCACGTGCACGACCTGGCCGACAATGTAACGACCGAGTCCGAGAGGGCCGGTGCAGCCGCGGCGGCGTACGCGCTGGGGACCGGCGCGGGCGCCGTTCCGGACTGCGAGCTCACGGTCTCCCCTGCCGGCATCGCGGGCTACGCGCTGCCGGAACGCATTACGGCCGCGGCGCTCACCAAGCTCAACTTCCGCGTGCGCCGACCGGTCGATTCCGCCCGTGTGCGCATTCTGGCAGGCGACGAGGAATTGTTCGCAGGCAAGGTCCGCCCGTTTAAACCGAGCGTCATGGAGAGCTTCCCGCTGCCAGCGAAGGTGATTCAGCGTGCACTCGACCTAGGTGCCAGCGAGATTGTCCTGTCCGTTGACCCTGTTGAGGGGGCGTAAAGCCATGAGCACGAACGCAATCGAGACGCTGCAGTTCAACTGCACCACCTGTCCCTCCGAGTGCCTCCTGACCGTGGAGGTCGAACGAAGCGCAGACGGCGCCGTGGTAGAGGTGCGCTCCGTGACCGGCAACAGCTGCCCGCGCGGCGATGCATTCTCGCACCAGGAGCTCACCTGCCCCATGCGCGTGCTCACCACCACCGTAGCCGTATCCGGCGGCGACGAGGCGCTGCTGCCCCTGTCTCTTATACACATCTCCGAGCCCACGAGACGTAGAGGAATC
>URWM01000284.1 GCA_900551655.1 uncultured Collinsella sp. | reverse complement strand
AGCCGCGCCAGAATGGTGGCGAGGGCTCGACCCCGTCTTCGGCCGCACCACAACCGCCCGCCGGCGAATAACGCCCGCGAGCGGATTTAACCCGCCTTACCCCAATCGCGTCGGGGTACCATAGCGCTGAATCAACAACCCTCCCTGCGACCGAGCGTAGGGAGGGTTGTGTCGTGAAGAGACATTTGGATGTGTTGGGATGCCTGCAAGGTGCTGGCATCCTACCGTTCGCGGACGAATTGTTACCGCTTGCCGAGCAGGCGGCGCACGAGGCGCTTGAGGCGTTGTCGCCCACGCGATGTGCTGGCTGCGAGCGCGCCGGCGCGCTTATTTGCCAAGACTGCCTGGCCGCGCTCGCGCTCATTGACCCACGTTATAGCTGCACCCGATGCGGAGCCCCGTTTGGAGACTTGCTGTGCACCGAGTGCTCGGTCGAGGGTGCGTCTTCGGCGATGGCCGAAGCGCTCGACCGGTGCCTGGCATGTGCCGTTTACACGCATCCGCTGCCGCGGATCATTAAAGCGTACAAAGACGCGGGCGAGCGACGCCTGGCACCGTATCTGGCAGAGCTGCTATACGACACCGCCTTACATGCCCAGGTCGCGGCACCCGAACGCTACGGCGGTGTGTTGTCCGGCGCCGATGCCGTGGTGTTTGTGCCCGCGACGGCGGCGGCGTTTCGGCGACGCGGTTTCGATCATATGGAAGCCATCGCGCGCCCATTTTGCGAGCTGTCTGGTGTTCCGCTGCTCGACGCCCTCGTTAAGTACGGCCATGGCGACCAGCGTGAACTCGGTCGTGAAGAACGCCGTGAACGCGCCCGAGGCATGTACGAGACCGTTGAGGACGTGCGGGGCCGCCGCCTGCTGCTTATCGACGACGTTATCACCACGGGTGCGACGATGGCAGCGGCTTCGGCGGAACTCAAGCGCGCCGGTGCCGCGGCCGTTGATGGCCTCGCTATCGCACGCGTTTGGTAGGGGTGATTCGTGTGGCGGTAAAGATTGAGCGGTGCAACGAGCCGACAGGCGAACAGCTAGCGGCTTCCGCAATCCTAACAGGCGCCTCGGCGCTACGCATGATGCGCGCCGAGCGCCGACAGATGGGCTACATCGGCTGGAAGGACCTTGAGCCCGAGGAGGAGCGCCGCGTGCTGTGTGCGTCATCGCCTTCGACCGAGGATATCTATCTTCCCGACCTGGTGCGAATTGGAGCCAAAAGCGGCGAGGTGCAAGAAGATCTGTGCTTGCTGGTGGGATCTGCGGCGCAGCGCCGACGCATGCCTGGCGTGGGCTGGTCCGTGTGTTCCGGGTTGCCTGTCGGCTCGATTCTAGAGGTGGAACCGGGGGTGTGCAGCCTATCTCCCGAGGCCCTTTGTGTTGCCGTCGCCCGCGAGGTCGGCTGTATCCAGGCGTTTGCCCTGGCCCAGGAACTGTGTTCCAAGATTTCACTAAGCGATCGCGGGAAGTATCTACCTCCCTATACCTCGCCTGTTGCGAATAGACTTGCAAAGGACAAGGACCAACCGGCAGACGTGGGCTACTTTGAAGTCGAGCCGGTGCTGACGCCCGATCGCCTGGCAGATTACCTCGCGGCATGCAAGGGGAGTGCGGCCAAACAACTGCGGCGGCTGTGTCCCTATCTGTCGGAAAACCTGCGCTCACCCATGGAGTGCATCATGCTTGCCATGTTTTCGCTTCCGTTTTCCTATGGCGGATTTGCCTGCGGTCCCTTTAAGACCGACTACAAGATCGAGTTCGATGACCGCGCGCAAGCAATCTCGGGGATGCCGTATGCAGTTTGCGATGCGTACCAGGAAACAGCCCGGTTTGACCTGGAATACAACGGTGAGCTGGGTCATTCCTCTCGAAGGGGACGTGTCCATGATGAAAAACGCAACACGGGCTTGATTACTATGGGAATCGAGGTCGCGACGGTCAACAATGAAATGCTCTGCGACATGGAAGCGATGGAAGCGCTCGCATGGCGCATCCACCAGCGTATGCGAAAGCGGTACCGGAATCGTGTCGATGCCCGCAGGAAGAAGCAAGAGGCGTTGCTTAACACGCTGCGGGCGTGTTTTGGGCTTAAGCCGGTATAATTCGCGTCAAAAATAGGGGGTTATTCATATGCCCTGGCCAAAAAATGGCAAATATGAGTACTGTCACTAAATCAGTAACAGCAAAATCAAAGAATTTAGGACTCGGAGGCGTCGTAAAGTAAGAAGATAATAAACAAATGTAGAATAACTAAGCATCAGGTTGGCGACACTGAGCGCAAAATCTGTCCGAGAGGCCAAAATTGTCTGCTACTAAATTGGTAACAGTACTCATATTTGCTATTTTTTGGCCACGGCACCCTGAGACGGGTACCCCGGAGCTCCCCGTAGGGGAGCTCCGGGCTTCATGGGGGCACGAATGGTCCGCTCCGACCTGCAAAATCTGTGCTCACGGTGCGAATGACGCCCCTAACCTTAAACTTTAGCTTGAACTTAGCTATAATGCGCTACGTTCCTGCCAGGCTGTGGTTGCGGACGGACGAAATGTCCATCCTAGTCCAAGACAGACGCGGTCAAAGGGATCCACGTAAGCGACCGCGTGCGCGCGGCGCGATCATGGCGCGTCCTAGATGTAAGCCGCACCGTCCGTTCTACTTTCTTTGGGGCAATACCGCCTCGCGGGCGAGCGGGCCAGTCGTGAAGGTGGCTGCGGCCTCCCGAGCAAACGCCCCGGTGCGCAAGTGTGGGGTCAAATACCAGGTCAGCTGGTGGGAACAACCCGATATTCCGTGCGGGGCACGGATCGTATACGACACAGAAGGCAGGGTAGTGGACCTGTCTCTTATACACATCTCCGAGCCCACGAGACGTAGAGGA
>URWM01000283.1 GCA_900551655.1 uncultured Collinsella sp. | reverse complement strand
AAGCCTTCGTCGGCAGCGTCAGATGTGTATAAGAGACAGCCGTTATCTCGGGCGCCCAGTACTTCTGGAACTGCCGCAAGATCGTCTTTTCGGTCTAGGTCTTGGTAGGTATGACGGACTCTTTTGAGCAGATTTCCGCACATAACGAGGAGCTGGCGCGTGATATTGTCGAGCGCGCGAGCGCTCGGGGCGTGACGGTTTCGACGGCTGAGTCGCTGACGGCGGGTATGATCGCCTCGACGATTGCCGATATCCCGGGCGCCTCGGCGGTGCTGCGTGGCGGTGCGGTGACCTATTGCGATGAGATTAAGCATCGCGTGCTGGGTGTTGAGCAGGAGACGCTCGACCGCTATACCGCGGTGTCGCATCAGACCGCGCGCGAGATGGCGGTGGGTTCGCTGGAGCTGTACCAGAGCGATATTGCAGTGAGCGCAACGGGTTATGCCGGCCCCGGCGGTGGCACTGAGGACGATCCGGCGGGCACTTTCTATATTGGCTGGGCGCATCGTTCCGCCGATGGGGGCGTGCCGGTCGTGGACTCTGTGCGCTGCCACTATGAGGGTGACCGTTCGTGTGTTCGTGCCCATGCGGTCACGGAGGCATTGGGTCGCATTGCCCTTGTGCTCAACTCTATGGAATAGACGTGTTTTAAGGGGCCTCCGGGCCCCTTAATTGTGGAGATAGGGACCTTAGGCTCATTTGGCGTTTGTGCTGGTTGTAGATGTATTTTTGCCTGCCTTGTTCATATTTGGTTCTTTGTGGTCAAGCATTTGGTCAGTGTTTGGTCGGCGTTTGGTTGGGTTTTGGAAAGACCGCCTGCATATGATTGGCCTGAACGGTTGACCACGAACAGCCGTTCGTTTATTATCGATGCAGGTTGTTAAGAGGAGGGCTATTCATGGCCAAGAATTCAGGTCCCGTACGTACCGTTCATGCTCGCACGACGGGTAAAGAGCGCGATGAGATGATCGCCACCACCAAGGCCGAGATCGAGAAGAAATTCGGCCAGGGTTCCATCATGAGGTACGGCGACGGTGGTCCCGAGCTCGAGGTCGAGGCCATTCCCACGGGTGCCCTGGCCCTCGATGCCGCGCTGGGTATCGGCGGCGTGCCGCGCGGCCGTATCGTCGAGATTTACGGTCCTGAGTCCTCCGGTAAGACGACGCTTTCGCTCGAGATCCTGGCCGAGGCCCAGGCAATGGGTGGCGTTGTGGCATTTATCGATGCCGAGCATGCGCTTGATCCCACGTATGCCGCGCGCATCGGCGTGGATATCGACGAGGTGCTCATTTCCCAGCCCGATACGGGTGAGCAGGCGCTCGAAATCGTTGACATGCTTGTGCGTTCTGGTGCCATCGATGCCATCGTCGTCGACTCCGTCGCCGCGCTGACCCCGCGTGCCGAGATCGAGGGAGAAATCGGCGACACTACGGTCGGTCTTCAGGCTCGCCTGATGAGCCAGGCGCTCCGCAAGCTCGCCGGCTCGCTGTCCAAGTCCAACACGACGTGCATCTTCATTAACCAGCTGCGTGAGAAGATCGGCGTCATGTTCGGCAACCCCGAGACTACGACGGGCGGCCGCGCCCTCAAGTTCTTCTCGTCGGTGCGCATCGATATTCGCCGCATCGACAGCATCAAGCTCAAGGACGAGGTCATCGGCAATCGCGTGCGTGCCAAGGTCGTCAAGAACAAGGTGGCCGCTCCGTTCCGCTCGGCTGAGTTTGACATCATGTACGGCACGGGCATCTCTAAGGAGGGCTCGATTCTGGACATGGCCGTCGAGTGCGGTATCTGCAAAAAGATGGGCTCTTGGTTTGCTTACGGTGAGGACAAGCTCGGTAACGGTCGCGAGGCCGCTAAGGCCTTCCTGCGCGAACACCCCGATTGCGCTGACGAGATTGAGCATAAGGTCCGCCTTGCCTGCGGGCTTGAGTTTGATGACGATGCTCCGTCCGAGGTGGAGCTGACCGATCAGCCTGCGCCTGAGGAGTTTGACGAGCTTTACGCTATCGATGGTTCCGCCATGCTCGATGATGACGACGAGTAGCGGTTACGCTCATGTCGTATACGGTGACCGAGGCCACGGTCGTCTATCCCGATAAGAAGGCGGCCTCCTCGTTCTCGAGCGGATATGCGTCCAAAAAGCCTTGCGCACATATCGATTGTGAGCTTGAGGGCGGTTTTGAGCGGTCCATTTGGATTCCCGTGCGGGTTGCGCGCCTGTATGTCAAAAACCGCCCCGATCTTCCCTGTGATTGGGACAACTTTCGTGAGGCGGTGCAGCTCATCGAGCGTAAATGTGCACTTACCATGGTGACCGAGATGTTATCGCGCCGCGACCATGCGACGGGTGAGGTCCGTGACAAGCTGGCTCGCTACGGCTTTCGCCAACCCGCGATCGATTTCGCCGTCGAGCGCGCCACCGAGTATCGCTTTTTAGACGAGAACCGCTTTTGCTCGCACTTTATCGAGGAACGCAAGCGGCGCGGTTGGGGACAGCGCAAAATCGAGACCGAGCTCAAGCGCCGTCATGTCGTGCTCGATGACATTCCCGGTTATCCCGAGGATTATTTTGCCGTCGAAGACGATTTGGCGCGTGCGTCAGCCCTGCTCGCCAAGCGGCGTGTTCCAGAGACGCGCGGATTCGAAAAACTGGTTCGGTTTTTGATGGGCAAGGGCTTCTCGTATCACATCGCCGCCGATGCCGTTAAGGCACGTCTCGATGCCGAATGCGAGGAATGTGCGGTTTAGGCGTATGCGTTTTGTGGTCCTGCCGTTCACCGTGTTTTAGCCGCCGTGCCGGGGCCATTTATTTGACAGTTGTTGTGGTTCAACGTACGCTAAAACCTGTCATTTGCTTCGTGATATGTGCTCATCTGTGATG
>URWM01000282.1 GCA_900551655.1 uncultured Collinsella sp. | reverse complement strand
CGAGATTCCTCTACGTCTCGTGGGCTCGGAGATGTGTATAAGAGACAGGGCCAGGTCGATCCCTTCGAGGGCGGCTACTCGGCATACATCCTGCAGCGCGTGGAGCGCGACCGCATGGCCGCGGTCACCGAGGAACGCCGTCGCAACATGGCGCGCAAGGAGCTCGCGTGGCTGAGCCGTGGCGCACAGGCCCGTTCCACCAAGCCCAAGTTTCGCGTTGAGGCCGCCCGCGAGCTGATCGCCGACGTGCCGCCCGTGCGCGACGAGCTGGAGCTCAAGCGCCTGGCGGTTAGCCGCCTGGGTACGCAGGTCATCGACGTGATCGACGTTGATGCCGGCTATGCGGATACCGACGGCGCGCTCAAGCAGGTGCTCTCCGACGTGACCTGGCTCATTGGCGCGGGCGACCGCTATGGCCTTTTGGGCGAGAACGGTGCCGGCAAGTCGACGCTGCTTGACGTGATTCAGGGCAAGATCGCGCCCCTTCGCGGCCGCGTGAAGATCGGCCAGACGGTGCGTTTTGGCGTGCTGTCGCAGCAGCTCGAGGAGCTCGAGCCCTACATGGGCGACACGATCCGCGAGGTGCTCAGCAACTATAAGAAGTACACCGTCATCGACGGCAAGGAGACTTCGCCCGAGAAGCTTTGCGAGCGCCTGGGCTTTACGACGCAGCAGCTCTGGAGCCGCATCGGCGATCTTTCGGGCGGCCAGCGCCGTCGCCTGTCGCTGCTGCTGACAATCCTGGACGAACCCAACGTGCTCATCCTGGACGAGCCCGGCAACGACCTGGATA
Organism: uncultured Collinsella sp.; assembly: GCA_900551655.1. Classification (GTDB taxonomy): domain Bacteria; phylum Actinomycetota; class Coriobacteriia; order Coriobacteriales; family Coriobacteriaceae; genus Collinsella. The sequence continues at coordinate 2,095 of URWM01000282.1, read as the reverse complement.
CCGACATGCTCGCGATTGTCGAGGACCTGCTCGACGGCTGGCCCGGCACGTTGATCCTGGTGACGCACGACCGCTTTTTGATGGAGCGCGTGACCGACCAACAGTGGGCGCTGCTCGACGGCCACCTGACGCATATGCCCGGTGGCGTGGACCAGTACCTGCGCCTGTGCAACGCCACCGCCGAGGGCGAGCCCGTGGGCGCGCCGAGCGCCAAGACCGGCACGTTCGACACCGGCGCCGCAGCGGTTGCGGCCGAAAAGCCCAAGGCGAGCGGGCAGCCCAACGGCCTTTCCAACGCCGAGCGCCAGAAGCTCCGCCGCGAGGTGAGCTCGCTCGAGCGCAAGATGGAGACGCAGCGCGCTCGCGTTGAGGAGGCCGAGGCCGCGATGGCCCAGGTCGATCCCACCAACTACACGGCGCTCGGCGAGCAGCAGGCAAAGATCGACGAGGCTCACGCCGCCATGGACGAGCTGGAGATGGCGTGGCTCGAGGCGAGCGAAAAGCTCGAGGGCGAGGAGTAAGCGAGAATGATCAAAGCCGCGTTTTTCGATATCGACGGTACGCTGCTGAGCTTTAAGACCCACCGGATTCCGGCGTCGGCGCAGCAGGTGCTCGACAGCTTTCACGAGCAGGGGATTGCGTGCGTGATTGCCACGGGTCGCCCGACCTACCAGATGCCTGATTGGCTGTTCAACTTGGGTTGGGATGCGTACATTACGCTCTCGGGCCAGCACTGCTTTGATGCCGAGGGCGTTTACCGTAGCTGCCCGATTGATCCGGACGACGTTGCAGTGATCGTGGACCAGGTGGCGCAGGGGCGCTACGACTCGCTGTGCATGCAGGGCGAGAACTCGTTTGTGAACCGCCTGTCCGAGCGCGTGGTGACGGCCGGTAACAACGCGGGAATCGTCTACCACGAGGAGCCGTTCGAGCACGCTTTTGACGCGCCGGTTTACCAGTTCTGCGCCTTTGTGGACCCGGCCGACGAACATATCGTGACCGACGCCGTGTCGCATTCGCTCACCACGCGCTGGTGCGACCTGTTCTGCGACATTATTCCCGCTAACGGCGGCAAGGACCTGGGCGTGGCGGCGACGCTGGAGCGCCTGGGCATCGATGCGAGCGAGGCGATCGCCTTTGGCGACGGCGAGAACGACCTTTCGATGTTCTCGGCCGTGGGCACAAGTGTGGCCATGGGCAACGCGCAGGACACGGTGAAGGCTGCAGCGACCTATGTGACGAGCGCCGTGGATGACGACGGGATCTACAACGCCGCGAAGCACTTTGGCCTGATGTAGCTGCGGGCCGTCACCCGGCGCCTGGGGACACTTCTTGCGCGTTGCGTGCCGTGTTGCTGTGCTTGCTTCGCGCATTTTGTGAAACACGGCTAACTTTTAGGCAAAGTAGTAAGACATGGGCAACTTTTGCGGTAAAGTTAGCCGTGGAAAGTATCCAAAGGCTAACTAACAATCATTGCGAAAGGCGGCCCATGGCCCTACGTGAATCCGGAGAAGACTATCTCGAATCGATCTACGTTCTGTCGGAACGTCAGGGCATCGTGCGCTCGATCGACGTTGCGGAGTACCTCGGCGTAACCAAGGCGAGCGTCTCTAAAGCCATGGCGACGCTGGAGAACAGCGGCTATGTCGAAATGGGCAAGCGCGACGTTCATCTGACGGAGCGTGGTCTGGAGGTCGCTCGCCAAATGTGGGAGCGTCATTGCTTTTTCGTGGGGCTGCTAGAGGATGCGGGTGTTTCGGCTGAGGTCGCGTCGCAAGAGGGCTGCCACATGGAGCATTGCCTGAGCGAGGAGAGCTTTGAGAAGCTACGGGCGATGTTGGGCCGGGAAGATGTAGCGGGTCCAACAACAGAAGCCTAACTGTCCCACAGTAGCGCGGAGTTCACGCAAAGCGCGAACCAGCGACTGGGACCAGCGGCCCTTTCGGCCAAGTCCATTTCAGCAAAGGAACCCTGCCAGCAAGCGATGCCCAAGAACCGCCTGCGATGTTACCGCAGGCCGGGACCGGGCTTGGTTTTGAAAACATTCCGCACTGATATTTTCTGTATTGAAGACGTCGATGATGCACCCGTATAC
>URWM01000281.1 GCA_900551655.1 uncultured Collinsella sp. | reverse complement strand
ATCCAACGCTCCACGTCGGCAAGCTCAATCTGGGGCGCCTCGACCATCTGGGCGAGCTTTACCAGGTCGTTATCGAGCATGCGCGTGTTTTCGCCCGAACGCGAGACGAGTTCCTCGGCGGCAGCCGTCGAGATAGACTTACCGTGCTGCGTCGCCATCTGCTGAATGCGGCGCGGCAGTTCCCAACGCTTGGTGCCCGAGCAATCGACGATAGCCTTCTTGTCGATCTTGGCGATTGCCTTATACAGGCGCGTATTCTTGGCAAGTGAGTCGGCAATAATGAGACAGACCGTCGTGGGGCTGGGACTTGCGAGGTACTCGACAAGCGGTTCCGAGACCGCCTTGGCAAGCTTGGAGCAGCCGTCGAGGATCACCAGGCGAAACTCGCTGCCCATGGGAAAGGTGTTGAGCGATCCGATAATCGATTCGATATCGGGGTCTTTGGTCATATCGCGCTCATCGAGGTTGAACTCGACCATGCCCGTCTTTTCCAGACGCGCCTTCATACGCGAGACGGCGTGGTCGCGCTTGACCCCATCGGTACCGACGATCAGATATGCCGGCAGCAGACCGGTTTCGGACATTACGCTCCCCTCTCGCAGACTCTCGAATACGTACCGTGCCATTTTAGCCCAGGGGTTGGTCCCGCGCCAACGGCAGCATCACGGTCGCTGGCATCGCATAGCAAAACCGGTTACGGTCGGCGAGACGGTAATGTCGCCGTGTTCGATGGTGCATGCGAACGCGCCGCCCACATCGCGAACCGCATCGATGCAGGCATCGGATGGATGACCGTAGCGGTTGCCCTCGCCCGCACTCGCGATAGAGAGCTCGGGCTTAAGCGTTTCCAGTAGGTCAGTGTCGACGGAAACTTTTGAGCCGTGATGCCCCAGCTTAAGCACATCGATATCACCCACCTCCTGTACAAACTCGCGCTCCTGATCGAGCTCGGCATCACCCGTGAGAAGCACACGCAGGCTCTTGCCTTCCTGAGCATAGGAGAGCAGCAAAACAAGAGAGTCCTCATTGCCCTCGCCATCCACCGTGTCAAACGGCCACATCACACGGGTCCGAAACGCGCCGATATCGACCGTATCTCCGCAAGCCACCTGCCGATACGTTACGCCCGGGCGATTCAGGACCTCAGCAGGCGCACCGTCAAGCGCATCGGCCGCGACCACAATGGTTCCAACCGAAAACTGATCGAGCACATCGGGAAGACCGCCCCAATGGTCTTCGTCCCAATGTGTGACGAAGACGGCGTCAATATGGTGGACGTTATTGCGAACCAGCGCGCTCACCACGCGCTCATCGAGCCCACAGTCCACGAGCGCCACGGCGCCACCCTGACGAACCAGAATCGCATCGGCCTGCCCCACATCGAGCACCGTCACCGAAGGCGGAGCGAATCGATCCCAGTAGATGTACGGAATCGCAGCCAAGAGCACCAGGCATGCAAGCCCTACCGCCATAGGACGTGCACGGGGACGCGGCCACCAGACCAGCAGAGCCGCCAGCAAACACGGCACCAGGTAAATCCACATGCTATCGGGCGGCACGCTCACGGATGCACCCGGCACGGCGGCAAACAGCTGCTCGAAGAACAACGCGCACCGGGCGGCAATCATGGGTACGACGAGTGCCCAAGCTTGCAACGGCTCCACGAGCGAAAAGGGAACCAGCACGATCGACAAAGCAAGCAGGAGACTCACCACCGGACCGATGACCGCATTCGCCAGCGGAGCAATGAGCGAGAACGTACCAAAGGCAGGTATGGTGATGGGAAGCGTCGCCAACTGCGAGCACAGCGTGACCGAAAGCATGCTGGCAAAGCCCGATGGCGCACCCAGCTCACCCAAAGCGTAGGTCGCATAGGGGCAAAAGCACAGAATGGCAAAGACGCTGGCACATGAAAGCTGAAAGCCCATCTCGAACAGCACCGTCGGCCGCAGTAACACAAAGATAGACATGGTTACGAAGAGTGCCGATGCGCCATGCCGGCGACGCCCCGCGCCGTTTACGACAAGCGTCGCGAACACCATGCAGCACGCGCGCACTGCCGAGGGAGACGCGCCCGTAAAGGCAGCGTAGCCCACAAGCGTTATCGCCAATATCGCCCGTTGAAGACCACGTGAACACCGAGTCTTTTGCAATACACCCTCGATTACAAACCCCACGATAGCCAAATGGCTGCCCGATACGGCGATAAGATGCGCCGTTCCCGTCACCGAAAACCAATCGCCTGCCGACTGGGCGCGCAGCTCGGACGAGCGCCCACAGACAACGCCGGCAATGAGAGAACGCGCCGGATCGGTCGCGGGAGCGATGGACGCAAGCAGCCCATTTCGGAGCCGAAGAAGCGGCCCCGGAGAGCCCTCATCGACCGACACCAACCGGATGGCCTTCACTTTTCGAAGCTCGCCTCGAAGCACGCGTGAGCGCCCATACGCATCGTTCTCAAAGCGCGAAATTCGACCGATAGCACGTACATGCGAACCGGCGTCGAACTCACGATCACACGACAGCCGCACCTGACCCAAACGCCTTTCGCCCGCATACACATCGCAGGTATAGGAGTACGCACCGTCACTGATGGAGGGGTCGCCGTGCACAACAAACTCGAGACTGCTCGCAGCCCGATTATCCAGTGCGCTCGAAGCACGCAGCGCCCCGATCGCCCAACCCGCGGACACGACCGCCCCCGCCACGAAGCCAAGGCCCGCGGCATAAAGCCATCGTCTCCACCGCACAAGGCGTATACAGGACCGAGCCAATACGATGCAAGCCGCAGCCGCAACGGGAATGGCCATAAGCAACGTGACGGGCACTGCCCGCTCTCCCAACAGCAAATCGGCCGCCATGTTAAGCTGTCTCTTATACACATCTGACGCT
>URWM01000280.1 GCA_900551655.1 uncultured Collinsella sp. | reverse complement strand
TTCGTCGGCAGCGTCAGATGTGTATAAGAGACAGGCCCCGCATGGGGTGAGCTCAACTTGAGATGCCATGACCTAGGCCTCCTTGGTCGTAGAAATAGAATCGGACGATACTTCGACAGGTCCGCCAAAAGTACGGGCAGCTGCGGCTCCACCGGCAAGCGGAGTCGCCATCTGGGCTTTTGTGCGCCGCGGTGCCGAAACGGGAAGCTCAAAGGCAAAGCCCATCGCAAGTAAAAACCACGTAAGCGTATAGGTTGCAACCAGAGCGGCAACAAGGCCGCCCATCACGGCGCGTTGGGAAAATACGCTACATGCAGCCACAACCAGCACCGGAGCCTCGCAGGCAGAAAGCGCAAGCACACCCTGCAGGAACCCCGAGCGCCGATCGCGCGCAAGTGCCCCCGCGGCAACGCCGGCCATGCCTGGTAGCGCCAACGCCAGTGCGGCAATAATACCCGGTAGTGGCCCAGACCACACGAGCGATCCCAAAGTCGCCGTCACGCGAGCGCCCGACGCCAGCAGCGCGGCCGAAACCACGACCACAGCCCAAACCACGCCACAGACGACCGCCGCGCCGACCATCAGCGCGCGACGAACCGCGCGGCCGGACGCATCCATGGGGCACGGCGTGAGCGGCTCGCCGCGGAGCGAACGACCGACATTTTGTGCATAGTGGTCACAAAACGCCGAGAGCGCCGCCTCGACCGCCGCCGGCTCGGGACGATCTTTTTGATGGCTGGACAGACAGGCCATCACCACGTCGAACAGCTGGGCATCGACAAACGCCAGCGCATCGCGTAGCTCCTCGGAATCCGGCTCAAGCCCCAACTGCTGGGCCTGCTCAGCCGCGGCGAGCGCCACATCGGGCTCACGACGAAGCAGCTGAGTCAAATCGCAACCGGGCGCATGGGCACCAATGGGATAGTCGGGCCGCGTGTCCATCTTGAGACGGTAGGGGCTGGCGATGTCACGCGTCTTTTTGCGCGAACCCGAGGTGCCCGAAGTGCTCGGCGCGGCTTCGTATGGCGCGACGCCGGCAATGAGCTCGTAAACCGTGCTTGCCGCGGCATAGACGTCAATCGCCGGCGACATACGCAAAGCGCGCAGGTCGGGAATATCGTCGGTGAGCATCTCGGGCGGAGCGTAGGCCACCGTCGCGCGACGCAGCGTGGCATAGCGCTCCGTAAACGACGCCTTGCCGCCGGTACCGGCCACGGCCGACGCAGGCTCAAGCGCCAGCGACGAGCCAAAGTCGATCAGGCACAGGTCAAAGGTGCCCTCGGCAAGCTGCCGGTCAAGCGGTAGACGCGCCGTACGCACCATAATATTAGCGGGCGAGATATCGCGATGGACAAAGCCCTCGCCCACCAGACTCATACGGCAGAGCAGATCGAACAGGTCGCGACCCAGACGCGCCGCCACAAGCGGCGACAGGCGTCCGGCATCGTCCACGGCAAGTCGCGAACGCAAGCGGGCAAGCGTCTCGCCCTCGACCCATTCCATGACAATTGCAGGCACACCGTCGACCTCGCCCCAGCCATAGAGGCGGGGAAAGCCCTTAAGGCCCGAAAGGGCGCGATGGCATTCGTATTCCTCGCGAAACGCCGCCTTGAACTTGGCGACCAGCGCCTCGTGAGCGGCATCGTCATCAAACTCATCGCGCGTCGGCAAGATGAGCTGCTTGAGTGCCACTGCCTCGCCTTGGGCGTTGACGGCACGCGTCACGCGGCCGATACCGCCACGGCGCATGGTGGCATCGTCGGCAAACAGCATCGTAAAACGACGCAGATAGGTAGGCAGTTCGTCCTGACCGAGCGCAATGGCCGGCTCAAACCCGTCGACACGCGCCAGGCGCAGGCCGACCATGGGATCGCGACCGAGCGATTGTGGTGTGGTAGATGCAAGATCGGTCATCATAGGGCAAGCGCCGCCACGTTATTGTTGAAGTTACCGAGCGCGACGTCATCATCGCCGTAATGGCCGACCCATTGACATAGGTTGGTGTAACAGCCCCACAGATTGGCATACTGCTGATACCACCTTGACCGGGGCGAGAATGTCTGACGACCGAACTCGGCTCGAATGACAAACATCTCCCCGACCAGGCTGTCGCACGGCCTGGGATCTCCCGTAGAGTTATAGGTCGAGACCACGTCATTGGCACGAGAAACATAGCCGTCGAGCATGTTGTACTTGGTCACAAGCCAACTGTGAATGCTCTCTTCCTCAGCAGCGGAAAGGCCGCCGGAGTTTGCATCGTTGTCAGTGTTGCCGCCCGTCGAGCCGCCGTTTCCAAGCCCTCCGGTAGAGGAACCCGACCCAGAGCCGCCGCCCGAACTCGATGAATCCGAGCCGGAGCCAGAAGTATCCGAGCTACCGGGCTTGCCTGTCTGCTGGGCGTCCTGCTCCTTCTGCTGCTCGACCTTATTCACCGTTGCCGCCACGCTATTGTTGGACAATCGATCGATGATCTTGGTGTTGGTGAGCACGATGGTTTTGCCATTGGCAAGCGTGACTTCGTTGTCCGGGGCCTCGGCGCCGTCCGCATCGTCGGTGCCAAACACAATATGCCCGACCACACTTGCCCAAGCATATCCAGTCGTGGTGCCCAGATCGCTTTTGACCTCATGCCCCACGCGCGGTTCGCGTGCGGCATGCGCCTGCATCATGGACGGCACGGTCATGCCATAGGCAGAAACGCCAGCTATGACCAGCACCAGCGAGCACGATAGCAGTGCGTACGCCCGCGGCGCCAAGCCCAGTCGGCGTCGTATGCGCACCGCGGCGCCGCGCTTTGTCTGAGTGCCACCGGGCCGCATGCGTTCTCCTCCAACAAAAACACGCCGCTCGGGAGCGGCGCATTCATTCGAATCCATATTTGCTGTCTCTTATACACATCTCCGAGCCCACGA
>URWM01000279.1 GCA_900551655.1 uncultured Collinsella sp. | reverse complement strand
GATTCCTCTACGTCTCGTGGGCTCGGAGATGTGTATAAGAGACAGCCTTACGACCGCGCGGGCTACACCGTTCGCGAGGTCGCAGACACGGTCCCTGAAGGATTTAAGCAAGCAGGGGAATGGACCATCACGGCGGAGCAGGCCGCAGACGGCGCCGAGCTTCAGTACATCATTGACAACCACGCCCTATCGACACACCTTCAAATCGTAAAGCGCGATGCTCAGACCGGCGGCACCGTACCACTTGCCGGCTTTACGTTCCAGCTGCTCGATAGCCGCCACGAGCCCGTCTCGCAAACATGTTGGTATCCGGCCCACAATGTAATGAATACCTTCACAACCGATACAACCGGCGCCGTCACACTGCCCGAATCACTTAATCCCGGAACATACTACGCGCACGAGGCATCGGCCAAGGAGCCGTATCTGCGCGGAGAAGACCTGGAAATAACGATTCCCGCCGACAGAAATCTGACACCGGTCGCCGTCGCCTCGTTCTATGACGACGCCGCAACCGGAAGCATCGAAATCATTAAGACGGATGCTGTAGATGGGCGCACCCTCGCTGGAGCCACGTTTGACATCCGCGCTAGCGGCGACATCGTGCGAACCGACGACAGCATCGTCGCCCTGGATGGCGAAACCGTCGCCACCGTTACAACCGACGAACGGGGGCATGCGCGAGTCGACCATCTTTCGCTGGGATGTGGTACCGCCGCCTATGAGGTCGTCGAGACACAAGCGCCCGAAGGTTATCTGCTCGACCCGACCCCACATACTGTGAAGTTGTCGTACGCCGACCAGCAAACGCCCGTGATCGAAGTGCATCTTGACGTTTCCAACGACTACACCAAGATCGATGTCTCCAAAGTCGACGCGTGCGGAGGCCAGGAAGTGACAGGCGCCGAGCTTGTCCTCTGCGACTCCAATGGCAACGAAATCGATTCTTGGACTTCATCCGGCAAACCGCATCACATTGAGCACCTTTCACCCGGCACCTACACCCTGCGCGAAACGATGTCTCCGCGTACCTACGACCTTGCCGAAGAGATAACGTTTGAAGTAAAGGCCACGGGAGAAGTTCAAACCGTGGCCATGAAGGATGCCCCCATCGAGATCAAGGGAAGCGTCGATAAGCGCCAAGAGATTGCACAGCCAGTCATGAGCAAACTCGTTGCCAACGGCGACGGAAAAAACCGAGCCAAAGCACGGGCCAATACGCAAGGCGCCTTCTGCTATACCATCGACGCCAAAAATGAGTCGAGCACCTGGGTCGACGAGCTGACCATCACCGACGACCTTGAGTGCGTCAAAGATGGCGCAGCGAAGCTTGTTGCCGTTGAAACCCCTATTGCGGTCGGTGATCTAAACGGGCTGTGCAACGTGTGGTATCGAACGTCCCCGGCAGGAACAAGCGACACGGGCAAGCAGGTCAATGCAACGCTTGACGACGGGCACAGCAATCCCTGGCTCGAAACGGAAGAGGTTACAAAGCTGCTGGGCGACGATGTACGTCTCGTCGATTACGACGGGTGGCACCTATGGAAAGCAGATATCCCGACGGACAAGTCCGTCACACTCGATACGAAAGATATCGATCTTACAGACGACGCCGTCATCACAGGCATCCGTTTTGAATACGGTGCGGTAGCCGCCGACTTTACAACCAGAAGCGATGCGGGCTCTTGGACCCGGGATGACCTTAAAGACGAACACGACGATCTTGACGATGCCAAGGCGGCCCTTAACTCGGATGCCCGAGGCGCAGTCGTGCATATGCAGGCAACGTCGTCCTATACGCCCCAAACCGCACTTGCCAACAGTGCGCGCGTCGATCTTTGCCGCAACGGCGGTGGCGATAAACTCGAGGCGCATGACGAGGACCGCGTCATCCAACGATGCGTCCTGCCTCAGAACCTACCGGCAACGGGATCTGTTGCCGTCGCCGCATGCATCACCGCACTCCTGACCTCGGGTACTGCAGCCATATGGTTCGCTCGCTTTAGGTCAGCCACAAGGAAGCGCTAGCACGATGAAAAAGCGGGCGAGCCAGTCTCCCGGCTCGCCCGCTTTGGGCATAAACGATGAATCGGCTATTCAGCAGATGACGAACCGCCATCGATGGCTGCCTGATCGGACTCGGAAATACCGTCGGCACCCAAACTTTGCTCTTGTTCCACCTCTTCGTTCATTGTTGTCTCGGGCGTCGAGCCCTTAACGCCAACGACATACGCGGCCCCAAAACCCAATGCGATAGCGATCAGGGTCAAAATCAGATAGATGGGCCAATGGCGCTTGATGTACGAAAACACGCTGACTCCTTAGCGGGTCTGTCTACGAACGACGAATGACCTCGGTCACGACCTCGGACACCGTAGCGATATTGGTCGGATTGACGTTGTACGGCAGGTCATCCTCGGTGCGAGCGCAGGCAAGGCGCGGGCCGTCCACACCGGCGATCGTAAGGGCACGACGGCTCGCCTCGAGCGCTGCGGATGCATCGGTTTTTGCATAGGGCATCTCGAACGCACCGCAATCGACGTGGAACGACTTACACACCTTACTGACAAGATTCATGATGCGGCGATCGCCCTTAAACAGCTGCTGCTCGCCCTCGACCGTTACCACCGAAAGCCTGCCGGCACCGATAGACTCGAGGTTGATGAAGAACACACCGCGGAGCTTGTCACGATGCGAGGCCAAAAATGCCCTCATGCCGGCGCCGTCGCAATCGGACGCGCCCGTTGCGACGAACCAGATATCGTGGCCGAGCAGCTCGTCGTCACCCATGGAGGCAACGGCCGAGAGCATATCCTCAGCAGAAGCACCATCGGAGGAGGTGGCGCCGCCCTTCCAACCGTCGTCGTCATCCTCGAAGTTATCCCACGAGCCAATGCCGCGGCCAGACTTCTTGGC
>URWM01000278.1 GCA_900551655.1 uncultured Collinsella sp. | reverse complement strand
GGGCTGAGGGGCGGGCGATGCCGTTGCCTGTCGGTTAGTGGCGACCGTGGTGGCGGAGCTTGTCGATGGTGGCGTCGGTGCTTCGGCTGCGGGCTTCGGCTGCGGTTTGGCGCTTGCGGCGGTAATCGATCATGCCTTGGATGATGGGCTTGCCAAAGCTCACGACATCATCGTTGTAGATGGCGGTTCGGGCTGCGAGGAGGCAGTCGGTAAAGTCCATATGGGTCTTGCCAAAGAGTTTGACGGCAAGGGCGACAACGGTGGGCTCGTCGACCATGACGTCATCGAGCAGCCTTTTCAAGGCCGCAGCAATCTCAACGCGGGGAACCTTATAGACGTCGCGCAGCGTGACCACGACGCGTGTGATGATTTCGGGGTAGACGCGAGCGGTGCGCGTGGCGATGACCTTGGCAGCGCGCGGTGACAGAACTTCGTCGTCGTCAAGCAGGTAGCGCAGGATGACGGTCTCGTCGATGATGGTGCTACTCATGGATATCTACTTCCTCGGGACCCAAAATCGAATCGTCGGTTTCTGTAGCAAGGTATTCAATCCAGGCATTGCGCTCCTCGGAGCGGCGATTGGGGTCCCCATATGCTTTGAGCGATCCATAGGCGGCGGTGCCGTCCTTTGAGCGCACGGCGACCGGTTGAAAGGGAAGCTTGCGCATCAAAATGCTCTGCGCGACAAAAAGGCGAACGGCCTCGGCAAGCGATGTGCCCATGGCGTCGTAGAGATGCTCGGCATGCTGCTTGTCTTCCTCGCGAATGCGCACCTGCAGGATGGCTCGTTTTTGAGTCGATGTCATCACTGGCCTCCCTTAATGAGCGTGCAATATGAATAGTCAAATACAGCATCGGCTAATAATAGCCAATTTTATAACAACTACTTTATTGCACTAGAGTAATTGAGACTGAACAATAATACAAACGTACTACATCCTTCAGAAGCGAGCGTGAAATCTTTCGTGGATGTACGCATGTAATACACTCACCTTTATAGCTTCTAGAGAATAATTCCAACCTGCCAAAACCCCTGCAATACACCCGTATTGCAGGGCCTATGCTCAAGTTTGCCCCAGGCAACTGCGTATATTTAACCTGTATATCGTTGGAGGAACTCTATCGAAGCGCCTGTTTCGCCGTATGCGCTTCGATACGCCGATGCTGGACCACGGGCGGTCCGGGGCAACGTCGACAGGGTCTCTCCGGCATGGGATTCAGGAGGGAGTGAACAACATGGGCAATAAACGAGTCGTGGCTGATTCTTCACGCTGCATTGGGTGCCAAACCTGTATGGCGGCGTGCATCGAGGCACACGATATTCCCGGCAACATCGCCGCACCTCGCTTGCGCGTAACGCGCACCTACGAGATTTCCGCGCCGGTGGCATGTCACCACTGCGAGGACGCTCCGTGCGCCAAGGCCTGCCCTACGGGCGCCTTGTTCTTTGATCCAAAGAACCATCGCATCGGCGTCAACGAGGACAACTGCATCGGCTGCAAGAGCTGCGTCATGGCCTGCCCCTTTGGCGCAGTGAGCGTGGCGACCACGCAGGTCCCCGTCTTGATGGGCGACGTTCGTGTGGGTTCGCAGACTAAGAGCTTCGTGCTCAAGTGCGACCTGTGCGTGGACCGTCCTGGTGGTCCGGCGTGTGCCGAGGCGTGTCCGACCAAGGGTCTCACCCTGGTAGACGAGGAGCGTCTGGCAGAACTGACTGCCGAGCGTGCCCGCGCCACCATCGAAAACGAGGCGTAAGCGTCGGGCGACAGGCCCAATGATTGTCAAATAAGTACCGAGTATTCGGTAGCAGAGAAAGGAAGGAGGGTGTCATGGAGAAGCACAAAGTGATCTGCCCGTATTGCGGCGCCGGTTGCCAGTTTAACCTCCTGGTCCAAAACGGCCAGGTCGTGGGTACCGAACCGCTCAACGGCATCACCAATCAGGGCGAGCTGTGCCTTAAGGGCATGAGCGGCTACGACTTCATCAACGACACCAAGATCTTGACTCCTCGCGTACTGCACCCGATGATCCGCCGCACCAAGGGCGCGGATCTTGAGCGCGTAAGCTGGGACGAGGCACTGGATTTCACCGCATCTAAGATGCAGGCCATAATTGACGAATATGGTCCTAACGCTGTCATGACCACCGGCTCTTCGCGAGGCGGCGGCAATGAGGCGAACTACGTCATGCAGAAGTTTACGCGTGCGTGCATCGGCACCCACAGCGTAGACAACTGCGCCCGTACTTGACACGGCCCTACTGTCCTCGGTCTGATGGACACGGTTGGTTCAGGTTGCATGTCATGCTCCATCCCCGGTATGGAGGATGCGGGCTGCATTTTCCTCTTCGGCTATAACCCTGCCGATTCGCACCCCATCGTCGCAAGGCGTATCGTGCGAGCCAAAGAAAAGGGTTGCAAGATCATCGTCGCCGACCCGCGCCATATCGAAACCGCGCGTATCGCCGATCTCTACCTTCCGATCAAGAACGGTTGCAACGTCGCGTTCCTCAACGCCTTTGCCAACTGTCTGGTCAACGATGGCCTCTACGACAAGGAATTCGTCGCCGAGCATACGAACGGCTTTGACGAGTGGTGGGAGACCATCAAGAACTACACTCCCGAATCCGTACAGGACATCACGGGTGTCGATCCCGCGCTGATCCACCAAGCTGCCGAGATGTACGCCACGGCGAAGCCCTCTGCCATCATTGGCTGGGGCATGGGCGTATGTCAGCAGAAGCAGAACCTGAAGACGGTGCACACCATCGCCTCCATCGCCTGCGTTGCCGGCCAGATCGGCAAACCCAACTCCGGCCTCGCGCCCGTGCGTGGCCAGAACAACGTCCAGGGCTCCTGCGATATGGGCATGCTGCCCAACCTGTACCCTGGCTACCAGCTGTCTCTTATACACATCT
>URWM01000277.1 GCA_900551655.1 uncultured Collinsella sp. | reverse complement strand
CTCCCCCGCCGCAACGCCTTCGTCCAAGTCGCACGCCGGCGAAACCGGAGCCTCTACATCTGCCGCGCGCTCCAGTTCCTCGGGAAACACGCGCGAGCAGCCGGTGAGTTGACCATCCACGTACAGCGTCACATGAATGCAGTCAGAAGCCTCATCGATCTGGTCGAACTCGATTTCATAACCCTGTTCGTCCACAAAGACGGCGCGGCGCACCAACGACGCATCCTCAAAGCATCCCGTCTTAATTTGAATATCCATGGTCGCCCCTCCGTTCAAAGCAAACGTTAGGGACAGATTTTAGCGAAAATGAGCGCCTCGCACGCTAAACTTGGCCCGCGCCTTTGCTAGGTAATCGTAGTGACGAACATTGTGGGCGTCGCTTGCGATAAAGCTGTACAGGCCCTCGTCAAACAGGCGCTGCGCCGGCTTTTTCTCGCGACCAAAGCGCCCGCCGGCAATAAAATCAGCCGAAGCCTGCAGTTTGCAGCCCATATCGACCAGGCGCTCTGCAACGCTTACATCCTTTTGAACCGCACGATAGCGCTCAGGATGAGCGATGATCACCTGGTAGCCACGGCACTGCAAATCGTAAATCGTGTTCTCGTACTCTCTAAACGCATACGCATCGGCATGCGTCGAAAGCTCGAGCAGAAACTCGTTGGTTCCATCGAAATGCAAGTGCTCCGCGGCATCGATACCAAGCTCAACGAGCTTTCGGTGGTTGACCTCGAAGCCCATCTGGAGCGGAAAACCGTCAGCGTTATCACGCAGCAGCTCAAAGGCATCCCACATCTTGTCGTAATCAAAATAGGGATCACGGCAGTGAGGAGTGCAAACAATTCTGGTTACACCAGCCCGCTTGGCAGCCTCGAGCATCGCCAAGCTCTCATCGAGATCGGCGGCGCCGTCGTCTACACCCGGCAAGATATGGCAATGAATGTCACGCATAGGTCGGCCTTAATCAACTAAACGTTTGCTCGGTTGGTGAAGATGCCCTTTTTGGAAGTCCCCTGATCGTCGGAGCCCTTCTTCACCTTCTTACCGTCCTTGGTGTAGTAAGAATAGTAGTACTCGCTGGTCTCGGTCTCACAGTAGTTCATAACGGTACCGATGAGCTTGACCTTTTCGGACTTCTTAAGCTGGCCGATGGCGTTGAGTGCCTCCTCGCGCTTGGTGAAGTCCTCGCGCACCACGAACAGCGTGCCGTCGGTCAGGCTGGCAATCTCGGCAGCATCGATGAAGGTGCCGACCGGAGGAGCATCGAAGATGACGTACTGGAACTTGGCAGACAGCGCCTTGACCAGTTTGGCAAAGCGGTGAGAAACGATGATGTCGGCAGGATTGGGAATGTGCGGCTCGGCATCGAGGAAGTAGAAGTTCTTCTGACCCGTCTCGACAATTGCCTGGTCAATGGAGATCTGCTCGGAAAGGACCGCATAGAGTCCGCCGCGCGAACGAACGCCGAGCATATCGGAAAGAGACCTGCGGCGCATATCGGCCTCGACCAGGAGCACGGACTTGCCGCTCGTGGCGATTGCCTGAGCAAGGTTAATGGAAACCGTAGACTTGCCCTCGTTGGGAATCGAGGAGGTAACGGTGATGGTGCGAATAGGGTCGTCCACGCTCGCAAAGCGGATGTTGGCCAGAAGGGTCTTGGCGGCATTCTGTACAACGAGCTTATCGGTGTTCTTTGCCTTAGCCATGCCTATTTACCACCTTTCATAGCCGGAATTCGGCCAACAACGGGAATGCCCAGGAGCTCTTCTGCCTCTTCGGCACCGCGGATGCGGGTATTGAGCATGTCTGCCAAAACGACATAGGCAACTGCGATAAAGATACCGGCGAGGAACGCGACGGCAATATACAGCGTGCGCTTGGGGCCGCTGGGGGCTTCGGGGGTCTTGGCCTCGTCGATAACGTTGATGCTCTGGGCAGCGCCGACGTTCTGAGCGACCGTACTCACCGAGCTGGCCATGGCCTTTGCGACCTTAGCCGTCTCCTTGGCATCGGTGCCGGTAACCGAAAGCGTAATGACACGCGTGGTGGTCTCGGAGGAAACAGACACCTTGTAGTCATCCAGATCGGTGAGGCCCAGTTCATTGGCTGCGCCGCTCTTAACGCTATCGCTATCCAGCAGCGTGGCGATATCGTTGGAAAGCATCTGGCTCGCCGAGAGATCGTTGTAGCTCATCTGACCGCTATCGTCGGTCTTGGCGAGAATGTACATGCTCGTCGTCGCGGTATAGGTGTTGTCCATCGCAACGAAGGACACGATGCCCATGGCGATCGCGCAGACCACCGGAAGGGTGATGACCAGCTGAAGGTGCTTCTTCAGCAGCTGGAACAGTTCGAGAAGGGTCATGCAGCTTGCCTTTCATTTCCCCAGTTCGGATTGACAAAACTGTCCGTATGTTATCGCATCTTTTTACCGAGACCAAACTCTATACATAAGAAACAGGCTCTCCTGTAAAAATGTCGGAAGCAATCGTAAAATTGCACAACAACGCCGCACCCGAAAGTCAAATACGGCGTCTGCATCAATATCTATGTTGTATCGCTATGCGAATGGCTCGTCCTGCTGTATGGGAAACGTCACCGTAATGGTGGTTCCCACGCCCGTCTCACTCGACAGGTCAATCGCGGCGTGATGGTACAGAGCGGCGTGCTTGACAATGGCAAGCCCCAGACCGGTTCCGCCCCGTTGCTTGGAGCGGCTTTTATCCACGCGGTAAAAACGCTCAAAGATTCGGCTTTGCGCATGCAGTGGAATGCCGATGCCATTGTCAGCGATGACGATTTTTGCCTGCTGTTCCACGCGGCTGATACTGATATGCACCGTTCCGCCGGGGTTGTTGTATTTGATGGCATTGTCGATGAGATTGACAAACAGCTCCCGGATGTAGCTTTCGTTGCTGCGCAGCAGCAGGCA
>URWM01000276.1 GCA_900551655.1 uncultured Collinsella sp. | reverse complement strand
TAAGCCTTCGTCGGCAGCGTCAGATGTGTATAAGAGACAGCAGTTAATCATGCCGATCTTGGCGTCGGCGCGAACGGCGCCCTCGTCATAGGCCTTGCGGTAGTTGGCCACGGCCAGTGCATGCGCCAGCGAGATGTGGTACTGCACGGTGCGAGCGCGGTTAAAGTCGTGGAGCTGCGGGAACCACACGCCCTCCTGGTAGCGCTGCTCGGGCTCGACGATGGGCTCGTTAAAGGTGAACCAATACTTGATCTCCTGACCGAACTCGCGGAAAGCGACGTCGGCGTAGTGCGCGTAGGCCTCGACGACCTCGCGGCTCTCCCAACCACCACGGTTAAAGAGGTAGGTGGGCATATCGAAGTGGTAGAGGTTGACGAACGGCTCCAGGCCTGCCTCGCGGGAAGCGCGGAACAGCTCGTGGTACCACGCGGCGCCCTCCTCGTTGAGGTTGCCGTCAGCGTCGAGCAGGCGGCTCCACTGGATGGAGGTGCGATAGGTATCCAGGCCCAGGTCCTTCATGATGCGAAGGTCGTCCTTGTACTTGGCCATAAAGTCGTTGCCGCCATAGGAACCCACGCGGTTATAGAACGAGCCCAGATCCTGCATGGACCAGGTGTCCCACAGGTTCTCGAGCTTGCCGCCCTGGTTCCACTGGCCCTCGGTCTGCGGACCGGACATGGCCGCGCCAAAGAAAAAGTCGCTGGGCAGCTGATACTGTGCCATCGAAGTCCTCGCTTTCGTGTCTTTGAGCCTCCGATTGGAGACGGGTTTGCTTTGGCGGGTAATCCGGCGCGGGCGCGCACCGGTTATCCGGATATCCGACCCACCAAAACAAATCCGTCTCCAAGCGGTACAGGCGATGCTCATGCATCTCGCTTGTTGTTAGTAACTATAGCGCTCTAATTTCTGATGTAAAGCGTCTTTCTTGTTTTTCTTTCTCGAACTTCTTAGATAAAAGTAATATGGATGCCCTGTTGAGGGTTATACTTACTTTTTGTATTCATATATGTCGGAAAGGAGGTTCCATGATTCCCAAATACGAGGCGATAGCTGCAGATATTCGTCGAAGTATTGAGGATGGCGCTCTTAAACCGGGCGACAAGCTTCCCACCGTCGTTGAATTCTGCGAGCTCTATAGCGTTTCAAAAATCACCGTCAAACGAGCTATTGAACAAATCACCGAGGAAGGTCTTATTACCAGCCGACGCGGATCGGGTACCTACGTTAAGGACACGGCGGGACTTCCCGGCCAGGCGTTTTTCCAGGGCAAAAACGACCGTGCCCAGGGTTTTTCGTATGAGCATCGCGGGGAGAAGGTGACCTCGGTGGTCTACGATTTCTCGATCGTTAATCCACCGGCGGACATCGCAGCCCAGCTGGGAATTGCCGAGGATGACTTTGCCTATCACGTCGTGCGCGTGCGTCAGGCCGATGGGAAGCCCATCGTTATCGAGTACACCTACATGCCCCTCGAGCTGATTCCAGGGCTGAAAAAGAAGGATCTGTACGGATCGGTCTACCGCTTCATCCGCGAGCAATGTGGGCTGAAGATTTCGAGCTTCCACCGTACCATTCGCGCCGTGGCAGCAACCGAGGAAGAAGCCGAGCGTCTGGACACCAAACTTGGCTCTCCCCTGCTCGAGCTCACCCAAATTGGCTTTTTGGACAGCGGCGCCGCCTTTGAGTATTCGATCTCGCGCAACGTTGGCGACCGCTTTGAGTTGCACAACGTAACGTTGGCATAGGTTTTTGTAGTCACGCGGGCGCTCGTTTTGAGCAGTTTTACGCGGCGCCCGCGCAACACAATGGGGGTATGAATATGTCCGATTTGATTAAACTGACGCCGATCTTCCACGAGAAGATCTGGGGCGGCCGCCAGCTCGAAACCGTATTTGGTTACGACATTCCCGAGGGGCCCATCGGTGAGTGCTGGGCCATCTCGGCCCATCCCAACGGCGACTGCCAGATTGCGGAGGGCCCGTACGCCGGTCACACGCTGTCATGGCTGTGGGCCGAGCACCGCGAACTCTTTGGCAACTGCAAGGGCAAGGAGTTCCCGCTGCTCATTAAGATTCTGGACGCCAAGGACGACCTTTCGATCCAGATTCATCCCAACGACGAGTACGCCGCCGAGCACGAGAACGGCAGCCTGGGCAAAACCGAGTGCTGGTATGTGCTGGACTGCGAGCCCGGCGCCACGATCATCGTCGGCCAGCGCGCGCACGACCGCGCCGAGGCTGCACAGATGATCGAGGAGGGCCGTTGGGACGAGATGCTCAACGTGCTGCCGATTCACAAGGGAGACTTTTTCCAGATCGACTCCGGCACCGTTCACGCCATCAAGACCGGCACGCTGATTCTGGAGACGCAGCAGTCGAGCGACGTGACATATCGCCTGTACGACTACGACCGCCCCGGCACCGACGGAAAGCTGCGCCCGCTGCACATTGAGCAGAGCCTCGACTGCATCGACTTTGATGTTCAGGCTCCGACCGACGGAACGGTGAACGCGCCCGAGGTCGACGGCGTGACCGAGCTCGAGTCTAACCCCTGCTACACCGTCGATCGCGTGCGTGTCGACGGCAGCAAGATCCTCGACCAGCGCTGGCCCTTCATGTGCCTGTCGGTCATCGACGGCGAAGGCACCGTCTGCGGCGACCCCGTCCACAAGGGAAGCCACCTGCTGGCCCCGAGCACCGTCAGCTCCATCGACCTCGAAGGCAAGATGGAACTGATCGTCTCGCACCTGTAGATCGCACCAACAACCCAAACGCAACAAGGGGCTCCCCCGTCCACCAACGGGGGAGCCCCTTGTCCATATATATCAGCCCACCCGGCTCTCCAGACCAAAAAGCGAACGAGCAGAGCGACGTTCGCAAGCTGCAGGCCAAAACGCCACAAGGAAGAGGGCGCGACGGGGGCTTTGGTCG
>URWM01000275.1 GCA_900551655.1 uncultured Collinsella sp. | reverse complement strand
CCCGTGGGTTATACCCTAAGAGCAAACCACCCTTTTTAAGGGTGGTTCTGATTACCTGACATACACCACGTTGTCGCGGCGCGGCTTTGCCTCGGGGAGTACGTCCTCGGCGTAGCCCAGAATGCAGTTGCCCACACCGCGTAGGCTTCCGTCGGCGGGCAGCCCCCACTTGGCCAGCAGTTCCAGTCCCTCAGGTGAGTCGAAGACCTCGTGCGCGCGGTGAATCCAACACGAATCGACGCCCAGCGCATAGGCTGCGTTGAGCAGGTTGCCCATGGCGAGCGAGCCGTCTTCCAGGTGTGTGGGCACGCTGCGGTCGACGAGCACCACCACAACGGTCTTGGCGCCGTAGAAGGGATCTCCCTCGCTGCCCATAACTTGTGCGTTGAGTTGCGAGAGGCGCTCGACGGTTGCGGGGTCGGTAACGGCGACGAACGTGACCGGTTGGCGTCCCATGCCGCTCGGCGCGTACTGGCCTGCCTCGATAATGCGTGCGAGCTTTTCGGCTTCGACGGGGCGATCGCTATAGTTACGGCAACTGCGGCGGTGGATGAGTGCCTCGATGGCCTCCATGGGTCCTCCTGACGTTGGTTTCGATGCCTCGTTCTTACCCGCCGAACCAAAACCGTAATCGCGCAGTCGGCCCCAAACAATGCAAGCTACCAAGTGGAAAAGTCGGTTTGCATAAAACTTCAGCCAGAATGTGACAAACCGGTGGGATGGTTAAACGTTTTATCCCGTCTACCCTGCGGTTTTTTACCACTTGCCTAAATGACGAACGCATAACCTCTGATAAAGGTTTTACTAAAGGAGTATCAACGTTTATCAACGCGCCATAGTGGCGCCGGGCCAGGAGGTAACATCATGTTCCAGGCTGGAGATGTCGTCGAGACCGACTTCGAAGGATTTCTGAAGCTGCTGCGTTCCAAGACGCGCGCTTTCGTGTCGATCAACGATCACGAGTACTACATCACGCACACCGATGGCTATTGGCGTGTTCAGGATTGCGAGGCCCTCAACGATAAGGGCCACTTTACTGACTGCTCCGAGCTGGTCAACACGGTCTGCGAGGTCGTCGAACTGCCGTGGATCTGCGGCAAGAGCCTGCACGACAGCTTCTCGGGCGCTACGGTCTACGAGGCCGTCGCTGCTTAACAGCCAACACTCGATATTCTCTCGCAACCGCCGGCGCCGCCCCCGCGCCGGCGGTCTTTTTGCTCAAGACTTTAGTCTGCTGGCCGCGCAGCGGCCAGCTTTAAACCACCCGCTACGCGGGTGGAGACAAACGGCTTTACAAAGCCACCCCTCCGACCGATATTGACGATTGTTCGGGCCGTCAAGAATTCGAGTCGAAGGGGTGGTCGCCATGGCCCAGAAGGCCTACAGCCTTTCCCACACGAAGTGGATGTGCAAGTACCACATCGTGTTCACGCCGAAGTATAGGCGCAAAGTGATCTACAACCAAATCAGGAGCGACATAGGGGAGATCCTCAGGAAGCTGTGCGAGTACAAGGGGATCGAGATAATCGAGGGGCACCTGATGCCCGACCACGTGCACGTGCTGCTGGCGATCCCGCCGAGGTACAGCGTCGCGAGCGTCATGGGCTACCTGAAGGGGAAGAGCTCGCTGATGATATTCGACAGGCACGCCAACCTCAAGTACAAGTTCGGCAACAGGAAGTTCTGGGCGGAGGGCTACTACGTGTCCACCGTCGGCCTGAACGAGGCGACGATCGCCAAGTACATCAGGGAGCAGGAGTCCCACGACATCGCGCTGGACAAGCTGAGCGTGAGGGAGTACGAGGACCCCTTCAAGAGGGGGTGATCCCGCCGGTTCGACCGGCGCGCCACGGGTCAAGATGCACTAGGCCTGGACGAAGTCCGGGCCCGCGCCTTTAGACGCGAGCCCGGGGCCCGTGGGTTATACCCTAAGAGCAAACCACCCTTTTTAGGGGTGGTTCTGATTTTGGTTCGCGCCATGTGGGGGTGGTGGCGACGTGCATTTTTGCGAGTATTCTGCAATCGAAGGCCCCTGCATACCGACCTCGGGCGAAAAATCGGGATTTCTCGATGTTTTCTACGAATGATGGGCGGGGCTATGGGCTGACAACGTTTGATTTGCAGGGATATTCGCGGTCTTTGGCATTTATCGTGGCGCCCGAAGCTCTTGGTTATGTTGAATACTCCCAAAAATGCACGGCGCCTTGAGGGGGGACCTTCGCGACAAAGGAAACCGCCCCGTCAAAGTATGCATTCGACAGGGCGGTTTATGCATATACCCGATTAAGGATACGCTGCGGATCTGTTAGAACTTGACGGTCGGTGCCTGGCGGGCGGCCTCGGCTGCCTCGAAGCCCTGGCGCTCCTTAAACTGGAAGATGCCGGCAAAGATGACGGCCGGGAAGGTCTGGATGGCGTTGTTGTAGCTAAGCACGCAGTCGTTGTAGCTCTGGCGCGCGTAGCTCACCTTGTTCTCGGTGTCCTCGAGCGTGGCCTGGAGCTGCATAAAGTTGGTGTTCGCCTTGAGATCGGGGTAAGCCTCGGCCACGGCGAAGAGCTGACGCAGGGCGCCGGAAAGCACGTTATTGGCTTCCATCTTTTTGTCGGGAGAGTCTGCGGAGACGGTGGCATTGCGGGCGGAGATAACGGCCTCGAGGGCCTCTTTCTCGTGCTTGGCGTAGCCCTTGACCGTTTCGACCAGATTTGCGATCAGGTCGCAGCGGCGTTGGAGTTGCGTGTCGATGTTTTGCCAAGCATTATCGATGCGATTGCGCAGCGTAACGAGGTTATTGTAGACGCCAACTATCGCGCAAACGATAGCGATGACAACGATGATGCCAATGACGACCGGAATCATGAGTGCTCCGTTTCTGTAATGCGGCACGGCGAGAAGCATACGATATTGCCGCGCATGACACCCACAGTATACCCTGTCT
>URWM01000274.1 GCA_900551655.1 uncultured Collinsella sp. | reverse complement strand
CTACACCTAAGCCTTCGTCGGCAGCGTCAGATGTGTATAAGAGACAGCCATGACACCGGTGAGGATGAGGGCGGCGCCAAAGAAGGCGATGGGGCTCAGGACCTCGCCGACCAGGAAGAACGAAAAGACGGCGGAGCAGACCGGCTCGAGCGAGAAGGCAAAGCCGGTGGTCTCGGCAGGCACGTGGGGCTGCACGAGCGTTTGGGTGATAAAGCCATAGGCAGAGCAGATGAGCGCGAGTGCGACGACGACCGCGACCTCGCCCGGCGTACTGGGAAGCGTGAAGCCGCCAAAGGTGCACGCGGCGATGCCCGAGAACAGGCCGCCAAAGCCCAGCTGCCAAACACCCAAGGCCAGTGGGTCGACTTCTTCGACAAAGCGCTTGGCTACGATAATGTGGCTGGCATAGATAAAGGCTGAGAGCAACATGATGATCGCGCCGGGATTCAGGCTGGTAAAGTCGGCACCCGAGAGCAGCAGCATACCGCAGGTGACGATGGCGGTGCCGATGAGTACCTTGCGCTCGGGGGCGCGACGCAGCAGGGCGGCGTTGGCAAACGGCACGATCACGACCGTCAGGCTCTGCAAAAAGCCAGCGGTGGAGGCGGAGGTGAGGCTGGAGCCCAGGCACATGCAGGTGAGCTCGGTTGCCATGATGGCGCCGATGATGGCGGCGCGAACCATCAGGTCACGGTTGATGCGCAGCGCGTGCTTGTGAAAGAGCACAAGGCAAGCTGCAAAGGCGATGATGCAGCGCAGCGCAACGATGCTCGTGGCGTTCATGCTGTCCATGCCGATCTTCATGAGGGGATACGAAAAGCCCCATGCGACGGGAACGGAAAATGAGAGCGCGATTGCTTTTTTGCGATCCATGGGACTCCTTTTGTTACAGAACGGTTTCGTAAATAGGATTCTGCTCTCAGATGTGGATGTAGTAAAGCGAATGTATCTTCAGTATGATTAAGAAATGCTGAAGTATGTGCGAAAAGCGCTGGCAAAACGTTTTACGGCTGCATTGATGTGGAGGCACGATGGCATCGCGGTATCAGATTGTTTGTATGGTGGTCGATCGCGGCAGTCTTAAGGGCGCGGCGGACGAGCTGGGCTATACGCAAAGCGCGGTGAGCCAGGCCGTCAAGGCGCTCGAGCGCGAGCTGGGCACCACGATTATCGAGCGCGGTAAGCAGGGCGTATCGCTTACGCGCGACGGCAAACAGTATCTGCCGTATCTGCGCCAGATTGTAACTGCCGAGGCCGAGCTTGAGGGCAAACGGCAGGAGTTGCTGGGGCTTTCGTCGACTGACATTCGCATTGCGACGTTTACCAACGTGAGTCGTACCGTGCTGCCGCGCGTGATCCGCGACTTTGGGGCCCTGCACCCGGGCGTTCACTTTACGCTCAAGCAGGGCGATTACACGCGCAACGCCCAGTGGGTGCACGATGGCGTGGTTGACTTTTGCTTTACGGCGCGCGGATTTACCGCTGGGCTCCAGAAGCGCGTGGTTTATCATGACGAGTTGGTGGCGCTGTTGCCGGCCGCGCATTCGCTGGCGGCAAAGGAAAAGGTAACGCTCGCCGACCTGGCGTCCGAGCCGTTTGTGCTGCTGGATGAGGGCGAGCAGAGCCTGGTGCTCGATGCATTCGCGGCGCACGGGCTGTCGCCGCACGTGACGAGTGAGGTGACCGACGACTACACCATCATGGCGATGGTGGAGGAGGGCCTGGGTGTGAGCATGCTCTACCGTCGTACTGTGGAGGGCATGCGGGCCGATATTCGCGTACGTCCCATCGTGCATGCCCCCTCGCGCGACGTGGTGGCAGCCTGGCGCAGTTGGGACACCATGCCCATCGCCACGAGGCGCTTTATCGACTATATGAGCTCGCATATTGTCAATTAATGACTGGCGTGACGTTGAGTGCGGTGTTTAGCGGGCTGTCGCTTTGGCTTGGGCGGTGCGATAGGTGCGTGCCGGGTGGCAGAGCAATACCGCCACGACCATAAAGAATGCCGTGGTGCCCAGGCTGATGGGGTAGACCATCATGATGTTCGCAAAGGTACGGAAGTGCGGGAACACGCAGAATACCCAATAGAAGCGAATGCCGCAGACGCAGATCATGGTGATGAGGGCGGGCGTGAGCGAGATACCAAAGCCGCGCAGGTAGCCTGACATGTTTTCGTAGAACATGCTAAAGGCGTACGCCGGGAAGATCGAGCACACGCGGATATAGCCGATCGAGACGATATTGGGATCGCTGTTGAACAGCGATAGGATCTCGCGCCCCAAGCCGACAATAACGATAATTGTGGTGAGCGCGACGATACCACCTTCGACCAGGCAGACCTTGAGCGTCTTGGTGCAGCGGTCGATCTGGCGGGCACCGTGGTTTTGTCCCACAAAGGTGGTGCAAGCCTGGCTAAAGCTGTTGAGCAGGTTGTAGCACACATACTCTAGACTCATGGCAGCGCTCGATGCCGCCATGACTTCGGTGCCCAGGCTGTTGATGGCAGACTGGATGATGATGTTGGCGACGGCAAAGACGGCGCTTTGGATGCCGGCGGGCAGGCCGATCTTGACGATGCGCCTGAGGGCGACGGGGTCTAAGCCTAAGTCGCGTGGGGTGACGCGGACGACGGAGTCGGTCTTGAGCAGGTGGACAAAGAGTGTGGCGGCGCTGACGGTGTAGGCGATGGCGGTGGCGATGGCGACGCCCGCGACGCCCCAGTGGAGTACGGGGACAAAGATGAGGTCCAGGCCAATGTTGAGGACGGTGGACACGGCAAGCGCCTGCAGCGGCATGCGGGTGATGCCGACGGAGCGGAAGATCGCGGCCTCAAAGTTGTAGAGCAAGATCGAGGGCATGCTGAGCAAAAAGACGCGCAGGTAGAGCGAGGCTGTCTCTTATACACATCTGACGCTGCCGACGAAGGCTTAGGTG
>URWM01000273.1 GCA_900551655.1 uncultured Collinsella sp. | reverse complement strand
GAGTTTTGCGGGTAGCAATATACTACGAAGACGAATTAACGTACAGTTGTACAGTATCTTTAATTTCAGCAGGTCACAAAACCACAACCCGCACAAATTAGCAATTCAAATAGTCATCGGGGACGTTCTTAAACGACTGGTCAAACAAGAACGCCCCCAACGACCACTTTTTCTCCGTCCCCAAGGGATCATTATTGGACCGTCGATGTTTTGGTAATGCCAGCGAGCGGTCACCAGAGCGAACAAATTGGCATGAAAAGAGGACGGCATAGACCTTCTGGTCATGCCGTCCTCTTTGAATGACAAGTTGTCGCTCTGGTGCCCGCGCAGCGTCGGCTGGTCCGCCGTTCGTTAGAACGGCGGAACGAAGGGCAGCGTCGAGTAGTTACGCGGTTCGTAGAACCGCGTAACTACCAAACTACATAAGTTCGCAGACAGCCGCCGCGAAGGCAACGGGGTCCTCGGGGAGGATGCCCTCGACCAGCAGAGCCTGGTCATAGAGCAGGCCGGAGTACTGCTTGATCTTGTCGGCGTCGCCCGCCTTCTGAGCAGCGACGAGCTTGGCAAAGACCGGGTGCTTGGCGTTGAGCTCGAGCACGCGCTGACTCTTGGGCATGCCGTCGGGCGTGCCCTCGGGACCCTTCTGAAGCACCTTCTCCATCTCGAGCGAAAGCGGACCCTCGGTGGTGATGCACGCGGGAGCATCGGTCAGGCGCGCAGAGACGGCAACCTTCTCGACCTTATCGCCAAGTGCTTCCTTCATAGCGCTAAAGAGGTCCTCGTTCTCCTTGGTGGCGTCCTCGGCCTCCTTCTTCTCGTCCTCGGTCGCCAGGTCAAGATCACCGGTCGCAACGTTCTTGAGCTCCAGATGACGATCCTCGACCTCGGGCTCGGCACCGTCGGCCACGGCCTTTTCGGCAGCCTCGCGGGCAGCATCGTCCTCGTAGATCTTGGGCATATCGGCGGCAACGTACTCACGCATAGCCTGGAAGGTGAACTCATCCACGTCCTGCGTCAGCAGCAGCACGTCATAGCCGCGCTCGAGCACGCCCTTCACCACGGGCATCTTGGCCAAGCGCTCACGCGAGTCGCCGGCAGCGTAGTAGATGGCCTTCTGATCCTCGGGCATGCCCTTGGCATACTCGGCCAGGGTAATCATCTTCTGCTCCTTGGCAGACCAGAACAGCAGCAAGTCGGCGAGCTCGTCGGCCTTCATGCCGTAGCTCGAGTAGATACCGTACTTAAGGCCGCGGCCAAAGTTCTCAAAGAACTTCTCGTAGGCCTCGCGGTCGTTGTCACGCATGTCCTCAAGGTCGGCGGTGATCTTTTTCTCGACACGCTTGGCAATGGCCTTGAGCTGACGGTTCTGCTGCAGCGTCTCGCGCGAGATGTTGAGCGACACGTCGGCGGAATCCACGACGCCGCGGACAAAGTTATAGTAGTCGGGCAGCAGGTCGCCGCACTTCTCCATAATCAGCACGTTGGAGCTGTAGAGCGCCAGGCCCTTCTCGTAATCCTTGCTGTACAGATCGAACGGGGCGCGACCCGGCACAAACAGCAGTGCATCGTACTCGAGCGTACCCTCGGCATGGAAGCTGATGGTGCGCGCGGGATCGTCAAAGTCATGGAACGTGGACTTGTAGAACTCGTTGTAATCCTTCTGCTCAACGTCGGAGCTTCGCTTTTTCCAGATCGGCGTCATGGAGTTGACAGTCTCAAGCTCCTGGTAGTCCTCGTACTCGGGCTTGTAATCCTCCGGCGCATCCTCGGGCTTGGGCTTTTGACGGCTCTTGGACACCATCATCTGAATCGGGTAGCGCACATAGTTGCTGTACTGCTGAATCAGGCTCTTGAGGCCCCACTCGGTCAGGAAGCGATCGTAGGTCTCGGCCTCGCCGTCGGCGTCGAGCTTCTCGTTCTCACGCAGCGTCAGAATGACATCGGTACCGTGCTCGGCGCGCTCGCCGTCCTCGATGGTGTAGCCCTCAAGACCGTCCGACTCCCACACATGGGCGACATCCTCGCCGTAGGCGCGGCTCACGACCTTCACATGGCTGGCGACCATAAAGGCCGAGTAGAAGCCCACGCCAAACTGGCCGATGATGTCGACATCCGAACCCTGCTGCTCGGCGTTCTCGGTCTTAAACTCCTCGGAGCCGGAATGGGCGATGGTGCCCAAATTGCGCTCGAGCTCCTCGGCGGTCATGCCAATGCCGTTATCCGAGATGGTAATGGTGCGGGCGTCTTTATCAAAGGAGACGCGAATAGCCAGGTCGCCCTGGTCGAGCTTGACGCTCGGATCTTGCAGGCTCTTAAAGTTGAGCTTGTCGACGGCGTCGCTCGCGTTAGAGATAAGCTCGCGCAGGAAGATTTCCTTATTGGTGTAGATGGAGTTGATCATGAGGTCGAGCAGTTTTTTGCTCTCGGTCTTAAATTGACGCATGTGCAGTCCTTTCGCGCTACCCCTGCCCGCAAAAACGGCCCGGTTGCCCGAGCCGCATCGCAGACCTGCTATGTTCAGACTTAGATTTTATAACCTATTAGCGCGCATATATACATACGGAATCGAAAAACTGTATGTCAGAGCGCTCCGAAGCGCCAATTGCCTAGAAGCGTCCCTAACTGCCGGCAGAAAAGGAACGTCCCTATCTGTCGCCCAGCAGTTTGGCCATCCAGGCATGAGGCTGGCCTTCGTCTTCGTAGTCCACCGGCGCGATCTGCGTGTAGCCCGCCTTGACGTAGAGCGGCAGCACGTACTCCTGTGCATGCAACTTTATGAGCTTGGCGCCGGCATCGCGCGCAGCAGCTTCGCTGGCTTCGACAATCTTGCTCGCCAGACCGCGACGACGCATGGTGGACAGCACGGCAACGCGCCCCATAATATAGGTCTCCCCCGCCGCAACGCCTTCGTCCAAGTCGCACGCCGGCGAAACCGGAGCCTCT
>URWM01000272.1 GCA_900551655.1 uncultured Collinsella sp. | reverse complement strand
GAGATTCCTCTACGTCTCGTGGGCTCGGAGATGTGTATAAGAGACAGGTAGAGCAGGCCCACAAAGCCCGGCTGTGCCACGCCACACGCCCAGAACACCACCGTGGCGAGCGTCAACGCCAGACAGGTCTGACCGCCGACCGTAAGCTCGACCGTCGAGCTCAGCTCCGCCAAAGGAAGAAACTTCACTAGCAAAAAGACAACGATACCCAGCACAAAGCCAATTTCGCGCTTGGTAATCTTAAACGCCTTCTTTTCCGCTTCCATCTCCCCACCTTTCTTGTTGGGGGCGCTCCGAATTCGCAGCCATGTTGCCGCTTAAAAAGGGGCGCCCGTTATCGGACACCCCTTACGTTGCGCTGTGTTGCGGCAATACAGTCAAGCGGATTTTTTGGATGAGAAGCGATCCCCTGGACAAAAACCATCACAACATTCGACGCTTTTCCTCGTTTTCGAGATTTTCGCCGAATGTTGTGACGGTTTGGATGTGACAAAAGGGCTATCCGTTGTCACATAGCGAGGGCCGTACGGATGGATGGGTCGTTGAGGGCCTCGCGAAGCCAGGGGGCCAGCTGCTCGGGGTGACCCTGCAGGTAGCCGTCGAGCTCGGACGGGGCCACGCGGCGCACTTCCGAGATCTCCTCTTGGTTGATATGCAGCTCGCCCGGCTCAACATGAGCGAGGTAGACCTCGCACCACTCGCACTCGCAGCGGCCGTCGCCGTGGTCCTCGCGGTACACCACGTGTCCGAGGTGCTTGAGCTGATTGGGCTCGCGCGTGATGCCAAGCTCTTCGTTGATGCGGCGCGCCGTCGCGGCGACAACGTCCTCCCCGGGGAGCGGATGGCCGGCACAGCCATCGGCCAGCACCCCGCCCCACAGGCGTTTGAGCGGACTGCGACGACAGAGCAGCAGGCGCGCGTCTTCGCCCCGGCCCTCGACCAAAAGCGTCAGAAATGCCTGATGCAGGATGCCCTCACCAGCATGGGCCTCGATGCGGTCGACGGGGCCAAGCGCCTCGCCGGTCGCAGCATCGACCGCCACGACCTCGGCGCCCGCACCGCCCTCATCCCAACCGGCGCGCAGAATACGGGCTGCGGCTTCCTCGAGCGCGGCGATGAGCTCCTTGGTGGTGTCGAGCACGCGCTGCAGGTCGTCCCCGCTCGCCTGTTCAACATGAAAACCCGTGCTTGCAACGACCGGCACGCCAAAGCGCGTGGCCAGCGCCGCCGCGATATCGTGCGCTGGAATCTCGTCGCGATGGCACGGAACGGCCAGGATGCTCACCGTCGCCGTGCGACCGGGCTCGGGGCGCGGAATGGCCTGCGCCGTGGCGCCCAGGTGCGCGAACTCCGGCGAGCAGGCGTACACCACCATGCCCCGCGGCGTCACCGTCAGCTGGGCCTCGAGCGCAAACTTGCCCTCGCCCACTGCAACCTTTGTCGTGTGCATACCCATGGGATCTCCTGTCGCCCGTAATGTACCTGAGACCATTTTCACCTGTATTGCGACTATACAGGCAAGCGCAGCCTGCGACAAAGGGGGCAGGCACCTGACACATTCTGTTAGAGTTGCAGGGATTGAATCCCGCTTATTCATGCGACATTGGAGTGACAACCTTGACCGCCGCAACCACGCCTAAAAGTAAGCCAACCGCCGCCGCGCTCTCCCCCGCGCGCACCAAGCTCTGCCTGGCGCTGCTCGTGCTGTTGGGATTCTCGCTCGGCTGCTCCGAGTTCGTGGTCATCGGCATCGAAAGCGACTTGGCAACGGAACTCGGCGTATCACTTGCTACTGCGGGCCAGCTCATCAGCGTGTTCGCGCTCGTCTACGCTATCGCGACGCCGGTGCTTGCGCTCAGCACGGGCCGCTTCCGCCGCTACCAGCTGCTCGTGTGCTACAGCATCGTCTTTGTGCTCGGCAACTTGGTCATGGCGTTGGCCCCCAACTTCCAGGTGCTCTTTATCTCGCGCATTGTCCTGGGCTCTGTCTCGGGTGCGCTGCTCGCCGTGGGCGTGACGTACATCCCCGAGCTGCTGTCCCCGCAGCAAACCTCACTTGCCATCTCGGTCGTGTACGGTGCGTTTTCCGTGGCAATGGTCTTTGTCACTTCGATCGGCAAGTTCGTGGCTGACACGCTCGACTGGCACGTGGCCATGTACGGCACGCTGGCCTTTGCCGTTTTGATATGCGGAGCGCTCGTGGCGTTTATGCCTCGCGCCGGGCAGACCGATGAACCCGCCACCTTCCGCGAACAGGCGGGGCTGCTGCGCGAGCCGAGCATCATCACCGGCATGCTCATCTTCTTGTTTGGCGTGGGATCGGTCTACGTGTTCTACGGCTACGTGACGCCTTATCTTGAACAGGTGCTGGGCATGGGCACCGTTCAGGCGAGCACCACGCTTATGGCCTACGGCGTGTTCTGCCTGATCTCGAACATCCTGGGCGGGTGGATCGATGCGCGCTTTGGCATGAAGGCGCTGCTTATGACGTTTGTGCTGCAGGCTGCGGCGTTACTCGGACTGTTTGCTGTGGGCGGCACCATGCCGCTCGCGCTGGTCTTTGTCTTTAGCTTGGCGCTGCTCATGTACCTGTTCTCGGTCTCGTGCATCACACACTTTATGGACGTGGCACGCAGCCGCCACCCCAAGTCGATGGTACTCGCAAGTTCGGTTGAGCCCATGGCGTTTAACGTCGGCATCTCGTTTGGCACCGCAGTGGGCGGCGCCGTGGTAAGCAGCATTGGCATTGCGCACGTGGGCGCCGTGGGCGCCGCGTTCTCGCTTGTGGCCTGGGCGCTTACGCTGGTGACGATTAAGTTGGCTCGCTGGGAGCGCAGGCGAGCAAGGGCGTAGAGCGAGGTTCCCTCTAAAACGTCTATCGTTCCAGTCGCGACGCTTACCTGACGACAGGCTAAGCCAACTCCTTTAGCTGTCTCTTATACACATCTCCGAGCCCACGAGACGTAGAGGAATCTC
>URWM01000271.1 GCA_900551655.1 uncultured Collinsella sp. | reverse complement strand
GATATGCACCGAGCCAAGCTCCGGATGACGGCCCTTGACCGAGGTGGCGATGACGTAGTCGATCTTGCCGGACTCGATTAGGTCGATGATGTTCGGGGACGGCTCGTCTACGTTGCGGATGGCGTTGGTCGCGACCATGTGGCGGTTGAGCACGTTCGCGGTGCCGCTGGTGGCGTAGATGTCGAAGCCGAGAGCCTCGAAGCGCTCGCCGATGCGGATGGCCTCCTGCTTGTCCGAGTCGCGGACGGAGATGAGCACAGCGCCCTTCTTCTTCATCTTAAAGCCTGCGCCGGTCAGACCCTTAAGCAGCGCCTCGCGGAAGCTCTTGGCAACGCCGAGGACCTCGCCGGTGGACTTCATCTCAGGGCCGAGCTGGGTGTCGAGGTCGCGCAGCTTCTGGAAGGAGAATACCGGGACCTTGACGGCGTAGTGGTCGCTTTCCGGATGCAGGCCGGTGCCGCAGCCCATGTCGCGCAGCTTTTCGCCGAACATGCAGCGGGTCGCCAGATCGACCATCGGCACGCCCGTTACCTTGGAGATGTACGGAACGGTACGGGAGGAACGCGGGTTGACCTCGATGACATAGATCTGGTCGTTGTACAGCACGAACTGGATGTTGACCAGACCGAGAACGGCGAGGTTCTTCGCGAGCGCCTCGGTGTACCTCACGAGGGGGTCCTTGTGCTTCTGCTCGATGTTGATGGACGGGTAGATGGAGATGGAGTCGCCGGAATGGACGCCTGCGCGCTCGAAATGCTCCATGATGCCCGGGATAAGGATGTCGTCGCCGTCGCAGATGGCGTCGACCTCGATCTCGCGGCCCATCATGTACTTATCGACCAGAACCGGGTTCTCGACCTTGTTGCGGGTGATGACCTGCATGAACTCGCGGACATCGGCTTCCTTGTACGCGATCTCCATGCCCTGACCGCCCAGAACGTAGGACGGACGAACGAGAACAGGATAGCCAAGCTCGTCAGCCGCCTTGACAGCCTCCTCCTCGGTCATAACAGTGTGGCCTGCCGGACGCGGGATGCCGCACTTCTCGAGGATGACGTCGAATTTCTCGCGGTCCTCGGCGGCGTCGATCGACCATGCCGGGGTGCCGAGGATCGGAACGCCGAGCTTTTCGAGGTGCGCGGCGAGGTTGATGGCGGTCTGGCCGCCGAACTGAACGATCGCGTAGTCCGGCTTCTCGGCCTCGACGACACCGGTCACGTCCTCCGGAGTCAGCGGCTCGAAGTACAGACGGTCAGCGGTGTCGAAGTCGGTGGAGACGGTCTCCGGGTTGTTGTTGACCAGGATGGCCTCACAGCCGTGCTTTTTCAGCGTCCAGACGCAGTGGACCGAGCAGTAGTCGAACTCGATGCCCTGACCGATGCGGATGGGGCCGGAACCGAAGACGAGGACTTTCTTTTTCCTGGGCTCGCCCTTCTCGGCGGCCTTGGCCTCCTTCTCCGCGATGAACTCGGCGGCTTCGTTGTCGCCGTCGTAGGTGGAGTAGAAGTAAGGGGTGTTGGCCGAAAACTCAGCAGCACAGGTATCGACCATCTTAAAGCCGGCGCGGTAGTTCTCCACGGGGAGCTTGTCCACCTTGGCCAGACGCTTGATGGTCTTATCCTGGAAGCCGTACTTCTTGGCTTCCTTATACTGGGCCACGCTCAGGACGCCCTCGCACTCGGCCAGACCCTTTTCGAGGTCTGCCAGATGCTGCATCTTGTCGAGGAACCACCAGTCGATCTTGGTGATGCGGTAAATGGTCTCGTGGTCGATGCCGCGCTTGAGGGCCTCATAGACGCAGAATACACGCTCGGCATCCTGCACATGCATGTGGTCCACGATCTCGTCGTCGCTCAGCTCCTCGAAGGGCTTGTGGGTCAGGGTGTCCATGCCCAGCTCGATGGAAGAGACGGCCTTCATCATGGCAGCCTCAAAGCTGTTGCCGATGCTCATGACCTCGCCGGTGGCCATCATCTGGGTACCCAGAGACTTGTCGGCGTAGACGAACTTATCAAAGGGCCACTTCGGGTACTTGACCACGATGTAGTCCAGCGCAGGCTCGAAGCAGGCGCAGGTCTTGCCGGTGACGTCGTTGGTGATCTCATCCAGCGTGTAGCCGATGGCGATTTTGGTCGCCACCTTGGCGATGGGGTAGCCGGTGGCCTTGGAAGCCAGAGCGGAAGAACGGGACACACGGGGGTTGACCTCGATGACCGCGTAGTCAAAGCTGTCGGGCTTCAGGGCAAACTGGCAGTTGCAGCCGCCCTCAATGCCCAGCTCGGTGATGATATCCAGAGCAGCGGTGCGCAGCATCTGATACTCGTGGTCGCTCAGGGTCTGGGAGGGTGCCACGACGACGGAGTCGCCGGTGTGGATGCCCACGGGGTCCAGGTTCTCCATGTTGCAGACGGTGATGACATTGCCCTTGTGGTCACGCATCACCTCATACTCGATCTCTTTCCAGCCCGCAATGCACTTTTCCACGAGGATCTGGTGGATGGGCGACAGACGCAGGCCGTTGGTGCCGATCTCGATCAGCTTCTTGCGGGTCTCGCAGATGCCGCCGCCGGTGCCGCCCATGGTAAAGGCCGGACGGACGATGACCGGGTAACCGATGCGGTCGGCGCAGGCCAGGGCATCCTCCAGCGTCTCGACGACTTCGGAGGGGATGATGGGCTGGTGCAGCTTCTCCATGGTCTCCTTGAAGAGCTCACGGTCCTCGGCGCGGTCAATGGTCTCGGGCTTGCAGGCCAGCAGACGGATGCCCGTGCGGTCCAGGTAGCCGGAGCGGGCCAGCTCCATGGAGAGGTTCAGGCCCATCTGGCCGCCCAGATTGGGCAGCACGGAGTCCGGCTTTTCAAGATCGAGGATGCGCTCCACGACTTCGAGGGTCATGGGCTCAATGTAAACATGGTCGGCCACATCGGGGTCTGTCTCTTATACACATCTGACGCTGCCGACGAAGGCTTAGGTGTAGA
>URWM01000270.1 GCA_900551655.1 uncultured Collinsella sp. | reverse complement strand
CCACAGATGCATTGTCCTTAAAGGTGATCGTCGTTGGCATAGCTTCGCCAGAGAGCTCCACAATACTAGTTTGGTACCTAACTGAAATATTATCTTTTGCAAGAACTTTTTGAACCACACCATCGGGGGCACGGAACTGATCGCGACGCAAGACGATGGTCACGCTGCTGGAGATTTCTGACAAGAACAGGGCTTCCTCACAGGCAGCATTGCCGCCGCCAATGACAAAAACCTGCTTGCCACGGAAGAACATGCCGTCACACGTCGCGCAATACGAAACGCCACGACCGCGATACGTATCCTCGCCAGCGAAACCAGCAGATCGCGGCATGGCACCCATGCAAGCGATAACACTCGAGGCCAGCGTATCACCCATATCGTGATGCACCGTAAACAGCGCCGTATCGGCATCGTAGTCGACGCCCGTCACCATACTCCATTCAACCTGAGCCCCCACGCCTTCAGCATGTTGTTGAAACCGCTCACCAAGTTCAGCACCGCTCAGCAGCGGAATGCCAGGATAATTCTCAACCTCGTTGGTCGTGGCGATCTGTCCACCCGACATTCCCTGCTCAATCACAGTCGTCGTCAGGTTGGCACGCGCAGCGTAAATGGCGGCAGCATAGCCCGCGGGGCCTCCACCGATAATCGCAACATCAATCGGCTGATCGGTAGTCATGGAATATCCTCTCGTCGATACATTGACGTTCTTTGCGCTCATACCCAAATTTACGTGAACATGACACTCATGCACTACAATGTTAAATCGCGTAACAAAGCTGAAGGGGAGTTATCGATGGATCAAACGCAGACGAGCAATAGCGCTCCCCTGCCCATGCAAGCCACTCCCCAACCGGAGAAAATGACCGTTTCACCTGCACAAAAACCCCTAGTAACCATTGTGCACGCATCGGTTGGATCGGGCCATAAAGCCGCCGCCAACGCGATTGCACAAGCATTTGACCTTATCCGCGGCACCAAGGGAATCCCTGAGGATGTTGAGATCGAAGTCCTGGATATCTTCGATTTTGGACGCATTAGGTTCGATGGTAATAAAACAGCAGCGTCGTTTACCGGCGCCACGCGTCCCATTTACGACCTGACCTGGCGATATACGCTTACAGGACATCTGCTCTGGGGCGGCGGCACAGCATGGTCACGAATTATGTTCCCCGCCTTCAACGAATACGTCCGGACACGCAGGCCCATAGCCGTGGTCGCAACACACATTACGGCGGCCAACGTCGCTGTGGGCGCCCGCGTCATCACGGGTATTGATTTTCCGGTCATCTGCGTGCCGACCGATTACGAAGTCGAAGGCTTTTGGCCCCACAAGGATACCGACCTATTCTGCATAGCCAACGAGTTTATGGCCGAGACACTTCGCCCCCGTAAGGTTCCCGAGACCAAAATCCGCATTACAGGCATCCCCATCCGCACCGGGTTTGATACGGACTATAATCGCGGGGAAGAACTCGAGAAGTTCAATCTCCCCGCTGACAAGACCGTTGTGTTGGTGATGGCCGGTGCCAGTTTGCCTCAACCGTACGTTCGCTTTCGCGCGGAGATGGACCGCACACTCCCCTTCCTGCGCAGCTTCGAGGACATGCACTTTGTCTTTTTGCCGGGCAAGGATGAGGAATACGCCACTCGCCTCAAGACGCTCTTCGACGCCATGAAGCTCGAAAACGTCACGGTTCTGGACTACGTGGACGACATGGCGGCCCTCATGCACGGCTGCGACCTGGCAATCCTCAAATCGGGCGGACTCACCGTCACCGAATGCCTGTGCGCGCATCTGCCGATGATCCTGCTGGGCAAATCATACGGCCAGGAAAAGGCCAACACCACGATGCTCACCGGCATGGGCGCCAGCATGCATGTCACCACCGCACGAGAACTCATCGTAACCCTACGTCACTTGCACGACCATCCGGAGTCGCTCAAGGCGCTGCTCATCAATGGCGAAGTGCTGCGCCGTCCACGCGCAGCCGAAGATATAGCCATCGCAACAATGGAGCTCGTAGGCAAACCCCAAAAGCGCAAACGAGCCTTCTGCCGCTTCTACTGGGGAGGAAAGCCCGCGCATATCCGCTAGTCGAATGTCCGCCGCTCTGCCGGAGCCGCCCTTATATCATTCCATGATCAAACATTCTCGCTTCGCTGCGAAACTGCGCGTGGAACGATATAAGGGCGGCTCCGGCAGAGCGGCTGCGTTTACTTACTAGCAGCTACTTCGGTTTCCCCTCCATTAGAACCTGCAAAGGCAAAATAGGAAAATATAAATACAGTAAGCCGATGCGACAAAGGAGGCGTCCCTTTATCGCATCGGCTTACTAGAAAAGTAAATATTGTTTCAAGCGAGTAGCCGCCCGCCCGGGGCTTACCTATATCGTTCCACGCGCAGTTTCGCAGCGAGCGAAGCGAAGCGAGAATGTTTGAGCATGGAATGATATAGGTAAGCCCCGGGCGAGAGGGATACAAGCGTCCCTAGGCGACGCCGCTGGAGCCGAAGCCTCCTTTGCCTCGGTCGGTTTTGTCTAGTTCTTCTACTTCTAGGAGGTTGACCGTGGGGACTTCTTGGATGACGAGTTGGGCTATGCGGTCGCCCTTGTTGATTTGGATGTTGTTGGAGGGGTCCAAGTTGATGAGGATAACCTTGAGTTCTCCTCGGTAGTGGGCGTCGATGAGGCCCGGCGTGTTGACTATAGACAGGCCCTGCTTGATGGCGAGACCGCTACGGGGCTGGACGAAGCCGGCGTAGCCATCGGGCAAGGCAATGGCCAGACCAGTAGACACCAGACGGCGTTCGAGGGGCTTCAGAACGCAGTCCTCGTTGGAGCGCAGATCCAAGCCGGCATCGGTGGGATGGGCGTATTTGGGAAGCTCGACGGTGGGATCGAGACGCTTTATGTTGACGGTAATGTTGGACATAGAATCACCTTAGCTTGTCGAGCTCTTGCAGAAACTCATCGACGTCTTTGAAATCGC
>URWM01000269.1 GCA_900551655.1 uncultured Collinsella sp. | reverse complement strand
CCACGGAGGTCATCACCAAGAAGACGACCGGTAAGCTCGCCGCAACGGGAGACCACACGCTGGCAGTAGTTGGCGCGTGCCTTATCGGCGGCATCATCGTCATCATCCTCGGCATTATCTGGAAGCGTCGACGCTAAGCTACACCGTCGGGCCTTGCAGCCCCGCCGCGTAAACCTTATATCGAGCACAGAAGCCCGTCCGAATTTGATCGGACGGGCTTCTTGGTGGGTATCATGGTTGGACGATCATTAGGAGGTTTCCCTACATGGAATTGTTTGAGCCGATTCTTCATTTCTTTGAGCAACGGTGGGTCCACAACATCATCTGGGCCGGCATCTTGGCAATAGGCACCGCCATCGCCACCAAGGTCGTATCCAAGACCCTGCACCATCTGCTTAACCGAGACGACAACCCGCTTCCCGCATCGAGTATCTTCATCAACATCGCACGCGCCGTCATCTGGATGATCGGTGGCAGCTTTATCCTCGACAACTGCTTTGGCATTAACGCAAACGCCCTCGTCGCCGCTCTTGGCGTCGGCGGCATCGCCATCTCGCTGGGCTTTCAGGACACGCTCTCAAACCTCATCGGCGGCATGCAGGTAACGTTTATGGGCATCATCAAGCCCGGCGACAATATCGAGGTCGGTGGCGTATCGGGCGTGGTCCAGGACATCACCTGGCGCCACACGACCATCGAAGATGCCTGCGGGCAGACCATCATCGTCCCCAACTCCAACATCTCCAAGAACACGCTCGTGCATTTGATGCCCTTTGGGCGCGTGGCTGTGCCCGTTGCCGTAAAGGACACGTCCAAGTGGGCCTCGCTCGACGCGCTGGCTGACGAGCTGACCAGCGCCACCAAGGCCGCCGTGCTTCCCATCTCGGGCTTTGACAAGGAGCCCTACGTACTCTTTAGCGAAATCGGCGACTTTGGCATCAAAGGAAAGATCATCTTTATCGTCAGTGACGACAGCACTACTTTCACGGCAGCCGACGCCTGCATCCGCGCCATCGCCCCCATCATCGCCTAAACCACCGCAAAGGGGACAGGCATCTTTGTAGTGGTTTTCATTCGTGGTACCATGGTTCATATCGTTGTTTAAACGACTAAGGGAGTAGACACCATGGAAGAGGCCTATCGTCAAGCACGCAAGCGCGGCGAGCAGGGACGCCGTCGCGCCATTAGCCAAAGCGAGCATCCATACCTTACGGACCTCGATAGCCTCGTTGCCCAGCTCCCCTTAGGTCAGCGAGAGAGCGTCGGCCTGCGGGATATTCCGCTCGAAATGGTCGTCGGCACGGTCACCAAAGGCCGTCAGTCCGCCTTTTCGTGCAACTTTATGCCCCTGCTGCCGTTTAACACCGAGTTCGCCCGCAAGTGGTCCAACCTCTATGACATCCAGGTGACCGAGGGCTATCGCGACCCCATCATCGTCACCGAGTTCATGCATCGGTTCTACGTCCAGGAGGGCAACAAGCGCGTCAGCGTCCTCAAATTCCTGGACGCCCCGACGGTTTCGGCCAAGGTCACCCGCCTCTACCCCGGCACATGGGATTCCGTCGAAAGTCGCCTGTACGGCGAGTTCTGCGCGTTTTGGCGCGTCTGCCCCCTATACGAGATTGAGTTCTCGCGCGAGGGAAGCTATGAGACGCTCGCCAAGATGCTCGGCCAGGACCTTGTCGAAAAGTGGCCACAGAAAAAGGTCGACTACCTGCGCCACACCTTCCTGCTCTTTAAGCGCGCCTACCTTCGCGCAGGCGGCGACCACCTGGACATTACGCCCGCCGACGCCATGCTCGTCTACCTCAATGTGTACAACCAGGACCGCCTGCTGGATACGCCGACGGATATCGTCGTCAACCGCCTGTGCAAGATTTGGCGCGAGCTGGTCATTGCCGGCAAAAATGACGAGGACAAGGTCAGTCTTGTCGAAGCGCCGAGCGTCGATGAGGAAGAGGCGCCCGCCAAGTCCACCTCCGGCGTGCTCAACTTCTTTATGGGCAAGACTGTCTACTCGGCGGCCAACCCCCTGCGCATCGCCTTTATCCATGAATTCCCCTGTGCTACGTCGAGCTGGGACAGCCTGCACGACCAAGGGCGTCAGTATCTCGACGAGCACTTTGGCGGCATCGTGCGCACCGAGGCATTCGAGGACTGCCACGATCCAGACGTGTTCTACGCCGCCGTGGAAACGGCTGTCAAACACGGAGACAACGTCATCTTCTCGACCTCGCACCGCCTGATGGAATACACGCTCAGAGCTGCCGTTGAGTATCCCCAGGTTCGGTTCCTTAACTGCTCTATCGGCCTTCCCCACCAAAGCGTCCGTTCGTACTTTGGCAAGATGTACGAGGCCAAGTTCCTCCTGGGCGCCCTTGCCGCCAGCATGGCGGACAACCATCGCATCGGCTACCACGCGTCGGTCTTCGCATCCGGCGCGCTCAGCGAGATCAATGCCTTTGCCATCGGCGCCTCGCTGCTCGACCCCCGCGCGCAAATTATCCTGACCTGGGGAGATGTTCCCGCCGGCGGTCTTGCCGAAGCCATGTGTCGCGAGGGCGTGAGCGTCATGACCGGCGCCGATATGTCCAAGTCTCTCGAGGACCCCACCGCCTACGGGCTTCACCGTCTGGTAAACGGCAAGGAAGTTACCGGTATTGCTATGCCGGTATGGAACTGGGGCCGTTACTACGAACTCATCGTACGCAGCCTACTGCACGGCACATGGGACGAGACCGCCGATGACCAGCAGGTGCGCGCCGTCAACTACTGGTACGGTATGAGCTCCGGCGTCATCGATATTCGCTACGCTCCGGGCCTACCCTATCAGACGCGTAAACTTGTGCAGCTGCTTCGCAACGGCATTGTCGAGGGCTCCATCAACCCATTTGGCGGCGAGCTCCACAGCCAGGACGGCGTGGTTCAGATTGAGGGCTTCCCTCCCCTGCCGAGTACGCAGATTGTCGAGATGAACTGGCTGGCTGACAACGTTATAGG
>URWM01000268.1 GCA_900551655.1 uncultured Collinsella sp. | reverse complement strand
GAGATTCCTCTACGTCTCGTGGGCTCGGAGATGTGTATAAGAGACAGGTTTAAAGCCCTGGATGTCGATGCTCTGTACGTGTTCTCTGCCGAGGCCTTCGATAAGTGGGTCGAAGGACTCTTCGCGGGTCGTGAGGGCCACGAGGGTTTTAACCCGCGTGACATCAACGACCAGAAGCTTATGAGGGCGATCAACAAGCGCACCACGTCGATGGACGTGGACAGCGCCGGTCGTATCGGTCTTTCTGAGTCTCTCCGCAAGCAGGCGAACCTCGACCGCGAGGTCACGGTTGTGGGCAACTACGACCACCTTGAGGTTTGGGACCGCGCTACGGCCGATGAGGACGATGATGACGAGGCCCTGCTGGACCTCTTCTTCTCGTAAGGGCAAGGCACGAGTAACGGATGGAGCGTGGGATCTTGACACAAGAATATCGGCATGAACCTGTCATGCTCGGCGAAGTGCTTGAGTCGCTGCAGCTAAAGAGCGGCTCCGTCGTCTGCGACTGCACCCTTGGTGGTGCCGGCC
The DNA here is from genome assembly GCA_900551655.1 of uncultured Collinsella sp. Classification (GTDB taxonomy): domain Bacteria; phylum Actinomycetota; class Coriobacteriia; order Coriobacteriales; family Coriobacteriaceae; genus Collinsella. Next base: position 2,481 of record URWM01000268.1, on the reverse strand, counting down.
ATTCGGTAAAGATGGCCGCGCAGGTGGGGGAGACGGGCCTTTTGCTCGGCGTCGATCAGGACGACATGGCCCTCGAGGCCGCTGGCGCCCGTCTGGACCGCGAGGTTCCCGGCGTTCCGCACCAGCTGCTGAAGGGCAACTTCGGCGACTTGGACGAGCTGCTTTGCTCGGCCGAGGTGCCCGGGGTCGATGGCTTCCTGTTCGATTTGGGCGTTTCGTCACCGCAACTCGATATCCCTGGCAGGGGCTTTTCGTATAACGAGGACGCCCCATTGGACATGCGGATGGATCCGGGCAATAACACCTTAAACGCAGCTGAGGTCATCAACACCTATAACGAACACGACCTCGCCCGGATTCTACGCGTCTACGGCGAAGAGAAGTTTGCCTCGCAGATCGCGCGCGAGATCGTGCGCCGCCGCGAGCATGAGCCGATCGAAACCACCGGCCAGTTTGTCGAGATCATCAAGGCTGGTATCCCCGCTGCCGCTCGTCGGCATGGCGGACACCCAGCCAAGAAGAGTTTCCAGGCAATTCGCATCGAGGTCAATCACGAACTCGATGTGCTCGAGCGAGGGCTTGACGCCGCCACAAGGTGGCTCAACCCGGGCGGACGCATCTGCGTCATCTCGTATCACTCGCTCGAGGACCGTATCGTAAAGAACCACTTTAAGGAGATGAGCCAGGGGTGCACGTGTCCGCCGGAGATTCCGGTGTGCGTGTGCGGCAACGTGCCGATACTCAAGGTCATCACCCGCAAACCCCTGGTTGCCCAACCCGATGAGGTTGCGCGCAACCCTCGGGCGAGATCAGCCAAGATCCGCGTGGCGCAGCGTCTGTAGACGCGACCGCGCGATATTGGACCTCCCGCTCGCACCATAAACGAAGCTTAAACACACTACCAACGTACTCGGGATGGGAGGCGGCATATCATGGGCTACAACACTTCAAGCGCAGCACTCGCCTATGATATGAACGCCATGCCCGCCTATCGTGAGACGCCGCAGGCCCCCGTTGCTCCCCGCGAGCAGCGCACGCCGCGCTTTGATGTCTACACGGGCGCGGGCCGTCAGGCAAACCAGGCGGTAAGCCCGGTTTTCATGAGCGTTCTTAAAACGTTTTGCATCATTGCGGCCATCTTTATGACGATCGGTGTCGCCCGCGTGGCGCTCGCCGGCGTTACGGCCCAGGTGCTCAACAGCAACGCCGCGCTTACCAACACGCTCGAGAAGGCGACCGATGAGAGCTCCGACCTGGAGGTCATGCATTCGGTCTATGGCGCCGACACGCGCATTCGCGACCTTGCGGGCGCTTATGGCATGGTGGAGCCCAGCGAGAGCGTTACACTTGACTTTTCGCAGGATGCAGCCGCGGGCGCCAACGCGACCGCGACCGCTCAGTAGCAAGACGGTAGCTGAGTATGACAAATGACTATCGCCGCGGTTCCGATGGGGGCCGCGGTTCTGGACGTCCCTCGTCGCGGGGACGTTCTGGTTATCAAGGAACGGGTCGGCCATCTTACAACGCGAGGCCGTCCTATGGCAACGACCCTGCGTCGCGTCTCCGTGGCTCGAGTGGTCCTCAAATGCATAACACCAGACCGCGCAAGAGCTCGTCGACCGAATGGCTCACGGGCACGCCGCTGCCCCGCCGCAAGGCCGTCATGGGCTTTATCGGGCTTGGCTTGGGTTTGGGCGTCCTTCGCCTTGCCGACTATCAAATCGTGGAAGCCGATAAGTTGCGCGACCGCGTCGATGCACGTCGCTTGCTTGCGCAGACGCTGTATGCCAAGCGCGGTACCATCTACGACCGTAACGGCAACGTGCTGACGTCGTCGGTCGAATGCCGCAACATCGCCGTGAATCCTCAGCTTATCGAGGACGTTGACAAGACGGTGTCGGCGCTGGTCAAAGCTACGGGAATCGATAAAAAGACCTGTCGCGAGCTCGTTGAGTCGGATGGCACCTGGGTGTATATCAAACGTCAGGTGGACGAGGATGATGTCGCGGCGCTGGAGAAGAAGAACCTGCCAGGCGTGCTCTTTGAGCAGGCCATGAAGCGCGTGTACCCCTACGGCAATCTGGCATCGCAGGTGCTTGGCGTGGTAAACGTGGACAACGACGGTCTGACGGGCCTCGAAAAACAGTACAACAAGCTTTTGACCGGAACCAACGGTTCGCTGGTGCGCGAGCGTGCGAGGGACGGTAGCTATATCGCGGGCGGCGCCTATAAGAAGGTTGCCGCGGTGGACGGCGTGGACATCGTGACGACGCTCGATGTCAATATCCAGCGTGCCGCCGAGGACGCCCTGGCCGAGGCGGTCGAAAAGACCAAGGCCAAGAATGGCTCGGCCCTGGTCACCGATCCCACGACGGGCGAGATTCTGGCGGCATGCTCGTATCCGACATATGACCAGACCGATCTGGAAAACGCCAAGACCGAGGACTGTCTCTTATACACATCTCCGAGCCCACGAGACGT
>URWM01000267.1 GCA_900551655.1 uncultured Collinsella sp. | reverse complement strand
CCGCCACAGCGACGGCCATACGGCAGCGCGCGGGATCCTGGCCGGTGGCGCGGCTCACGGCCTGCGCGGCCACAGTGGGCGACACCAGCCGAAACGGTACGCACTGGCAGCGGCTCACGATGGTGGGCAGCATCACGTCGGCCGAGGTGCCCAACAGGATGAACATGACGCCCTCGGGCGGTTCCTCGAGCGTGGTGAGCAGCGCGTTGGCGGTGTTGGCGCGCAGCTGCTCGGCACGGTCGATGATGTAGACCTTTGCCTTGGCGCGGATGGGCGCCAGCGGCACGTCGTCGAGCAGCTCGCGGGTCTGCGCGATGAGGTAGCCCGTAGCGCTCTCGGGCGTGTAATAGTGCACGTCGGGATGCGTATGACGGGCGACGCGCACGCAGCTGTCGCACGAACCACAGCCGTCCTGCACGCACAGGAATGCCTGGGCAAGCGCCCACGCGGCGTCGAGCTTGCCCGCGCCGGGCGCGCCCAAAAACAGGTAGGCGTGCGATGCGCGACCGCTGGTGACGGCATTGGTCAAAAAGTCGCGCACGCGCTGTTGGGTGTCGAGCTTGGCCAGCAGGCTTGTCTGCGCGGGGGCCATGTTACTCAGCCTCCTGGGCAAGCGCGGCGGCGACGGCATCCTGGGGGATGTCGAGACCGTACGCACGAACCAGCTCGACCGTCTGCGCGAAGACGTCTGCGATCGACGCAGTGGCGTCGATGAGCTTTACGCGGTCTGGCTCCTCGGCAGCAATTGCGCAAAATCCCTGGTAGACGCGCTCCTGGAAGGCCATGCCCTTGGCCTCCATGCGATCCGCCGCACCGCGGGCTGCCATGCGCAGTGCCGCCTGCTCGGGCGTGATGTGATAGACGAGCGTGAGCGCCGGATGCGTACCGGCGACAGCCAGGTTGTTGGCATCGCGAACCATCTGACGGTCGAGGCCATCGGCAAACGCCTGATAGCAGGTCGTGGAATCGTAGAAGCGGTCGCACAGGACCACCTTACCGGCCGCGAGGGCGGGAGCTATGACCTCGTGCACCAACTGGGCGCGCGCGGCCTCGTAGAGCAGCAGCTCGCAGGTGTCGCCCATCGCCGTGTTGGCGGGGTCGAGCAGCAAAGCGCGAATCTTTTCGCTGATGGCGGTGCCGCCCGGCTCGCGCAGGCTCACAACCTGGTAGCCAGCGAGTTCGAGCGCGCGGGCAAGCAGGCGCGCCTGCGTGGACTTGCCGGCACCATCGACGCCCTCGAGCGTGATAAAGCTATGTTGAGCGGGCTCAAAAGCCATGGGCGCATCCCCTTCCCACAAGGCGCGAAAGTGCAAGTTATAGCAACCAAGCCATGATACCCCAGGGGCAGGGGCTAGTGTGGCAGTTAGGAACGTTCCCAAAGTGCCGGCCGAAAAGGAACGTCCCCAACTGCCGACCTTCTAAGTTGCGGTGAAATAGGGACTGAATACGCCTTCTAGCAGCAAATACAATCCCTATTTCACCGCAAGTTAGGAGTGGGCGCGAGCGTTGATGGCGAAGGAAATGTCGCGCTCGAGGGCTAGGGCCCGTTCGCGTTCGAGGTCTTGGGTGAGGATTGCCAGCACGTAAGGGCGCTCGGCGTAGACGATTGCGGCATCGTGCTGAGCATTCGCCAGGCTGCCCGTTTTGTGCGCGACCAAAACGCCGTCGGGAACGCCCTCGACAATACCGCGCGCGTCTTCCTGCGCCAGCAGATATCCGCGCGCTCGCTCGCACAGCTCGGGCGTCGCGATTGTCCCTGCCGCCAGCCGTTGCAACGCGGCCGCAGCATCACGGGCGCTCGTATAGTTCTCGCGACCTTGTGCCTGGGCCTCGGCATCCATCATCAAACGAGCGAGCACGGTCTGGGTCAGCCCCAATGCGGCACACGTTTCGTTGACCGTATCCATGCCAAGCCTGCCGATAACAAGGTTCGCTGCCACGTTATCGCTCTGGGCGATCATAGCGTGCAGCAGCTCGTCAATACTGTACGACACACCCGCGCCGCGCGACTGAATGTTGCCGCTGCCACCCACGATATCCTGTTGCGTTACCGTTATCTGCTCGTCGAGGGACAGCTCGCCCGCCGTCACGGTCTCGAGCGCACAAGCGAGAATGGGAAGCTTGATGATGCTTGCCGCCACACGTCGCGCGTCCGGCGCCACAGCGACTTCACCATCGAGCGACGCGAACGTTTGAGGATCAAGCGCCACAGCATAGACCGAGGTAGACCCACTATACGGCTCGGCAAGGGCTTCGATATCTTGCTGAAGGCCGGCAATCCAAGAAGCCCGGGAGACAGCTTCCGTCTTTTGAGCGGACGGATGATTCGCTTTTTGTTTGACAGGGACAGCGGAGCCCTCAGCCTCGTTGCAGCACGCGGCACAACCGCCGAGACTCATCACCGAGGCAAGCGCTCCGGTCAACATCCCGGCACAAAACACTCGACGCGAGCAATCGCGCGCAGCGAGGGGCGCATCCCCCGGCGGGAACCGGAACGCCTCCACGTTTTCGCCGCCACCCCGACCTTGCTCGCCGCAGTACACAGACTCACTCCCCACCATCGCATTCTACCGAGCCGTCGATAAACGGCCGCGCCGGACACCCAGCACGCCGCACTCATTGTGACGCATGCGACAGGGCTTGCGCGACATGATCATCCTCACATAACCAGTTGGGTCGGCGCGGCCCAACCGCGCCTGAACCACCTTATAATCTAGCCAACACATCGAATGGAAGGAACCATCATGCCCCGGTTTTGTACCCATTGCGGCAAGCTTCTGAATGACGACGAGCATTTTTGCACCAGCTGCGGAACGCCGGTAACCGATGATGGCCAGGCCTCTCAGTCGCAAGAGAATGCACAGGCAGCCGAACATGCCGCCGCACCCAACGCCGCCTTCGACACCGCCGCGACCACGGTTCAGTCTGCGCAGCAGCCCACGGCGACTCAGCCCCAACCGGCAGACGTGACCGTACAGCTGTCTCTTATACACATCTCCGAGCCCACGAGACGTAGA
>URWM01000266.1 GCA_900551655.1 uncultured Collinsella sp. | reverse complement strand
CGAGATTCCTCTACGTCTCGTGGGCTCGGAGATGTGTATAAGAGACAGCTTTCCGGATGAGCGTGGATAATCTCCCACTTTGAGGTCATAACCGAGCCAAAAACGGGAGATTATCCACGCTCATTCTATGGGTAGTCGATGTTTTGGCAATGTCAGCGAAAGCCCGCCAGAGCGAGCAAGGTGCCTTGAAACAAGGCGGCATTGATCTTCTGATCATGCCCGCGAAGTTGAAAGGCAGATTGCCGCTCTGGCGGGCTTGTAGCGTCGAGCCGTTGCGCGGTTTGGAAAACCGCGCAACTAGAGCTACATGACCATAACGTAGCGCGATCCCACGTAGTACTGCTTACCCATCAGGACCGGCTCGTCGTTGGGACCGATAAAGCCGGCGCGCAGGTTAAGCAGCGGATCGTGCGGAGCAATGCCCAGCTCGGCCGCCTGCTCGGTATTGGCACGAACGGCCTCGACCGTGCGGTAGCCAACCGAAACAATCGGCGTTCCGCCAACACGCTCGACCTCGGCAAAAATCGACTTGTCCTCAAGATCGGCCGTCAACAGCTCACGGTAGGCGTCAAACGGCACAAAGATGTTCTCCTCAAAGATGGGCTCGCCGTCGGCCGTACGCACGCGCTTGATATGCAGCAGCAGCGCATCCTTCTGCAGGCCAAAGAACTCCATCTCGTTTTGGCGCGCCGGAACGATCTGGCGATCGACCACATGTGCACCCGCCTTCATGCCATTGCCGGCACACAGCGCGGTAAACGTCTGCAGCGTCGAGGCGTGGAACTGGCGATTGATGTGCGGCGTGGAAACAAAAGTGCCGCGGCCCTGCTGCTTAACCAGGTAGCCATCGGAGCACAGCTCCTCGACGGCGCGACGCACCGTAATTCGGCTCACCTCGTACTGCTCGGCTAGCTCGAGCTCGGACGGAATACGCTCCTTGGGTGCATAAACACCTTTCTCGATCGCATCCTTGATCTCGTCGTAAATCTGCTGGTAAAGCGGTGCATTTTTGGGCGCAGGCATATCTAATCACTCTTATCGAAATATCGAAATAACTAATACGTATATAACGTCTAGTTTCATATTACCTCATAATGATAAAACGATACACCCTCCCTACCAAAAAGCGACAGCTTCATTTTGGTAGGTTTTATCTGGGCAAACGAGAGCCTCTCGGAAGCAACGGGGCTTTCGGGGGGCTCGTTCGGATGGGTTGCGCAGGACCGGCAAAATGCCAATACCCTACTTGCCGTCGTCCTGCTGCAGGCTGTCTTGCTCGCTGAGGCGCGCCTGCCTGCTGGCCATGCGTGCGGGCTTGTCGGGATCGGGAACGGCCGTGGGCATGGGCTCGTCGACATGACCGCCCCACCAGCCGCCCACAAAGTTGAGCGTGTGGAACACATTGATCACGGCGCCGGGATCAATGTCGCACACCAGCTTGATAATGTCCTGGCTCTCGTAGGTCGAGACAACGGCATGCAGCAGGTACATCTTCTCGCGGCTGTATCCGCCAATGACCTCGGCACAGCTAATGCCATGCTGAAAATGGTCAACATAGGCGGTCATGACCTCGTCCGCCTTGTGCGTTGTGATCTGCAGCGTCACGCGGTCGTAGCGACGATAGAAACTGTCGATGGTCTTGGTCGAAATAAACTGGAACACGATGGAGTACGCCGCGTTGTCCCAGCCAAACATAAAGCCAAAGATCGCCAGGATAAAGCAGTTGAAACCAAAGATAACGCCCCAGATGGTCTTGCCCGTGTGGTTGGAGACCCACAGCGCGATAAAGTCGGTGCCGCCGGTGGATGCGCCGGACTTAAGCGCGATGGCAGCGCCCAGACCCGAGACCACGCCACCAAAAATGATGAGCATGATCTTGTCGCCCAAAAACGGCGCGAAGTGAAAGACGTTGAGGAACAGCGACGAGAGCACGACCTGCATCATCGAGAAGATGACGAAGCGCTTGCTAATGCCGCTCCAGCATAGGAGCGCCACGGGGATGTTGAGCGCGAGCATACCGAGCGAGATGTCGATGTGAACGCCGCCCAGCGAAGTAACGCGATCGAGCAGGACCGCGACGCCGGTGAGACCGCTCGGAAGCAGGTCGGCGGGCTGAATGAACGCCTGGATCAGAAATGTCTGGAGAACGGCGGAAATCGTGACCGCCACGGCAGTAATGGCGCGGCGGACGATGGTAAGGCGGCCGAGCACGAGCACGCGGTCCGTGAGCTGATCGATGGCGTTCGCCACGTAGGCTCCCTTCGAAGGCAGATGTAGTTGTGGGGCATGCCGGCGATTGTAACATGGAGCGAAAGAGGGCGCTTCAATTCACCCTCTCTCGACAACCAATACGGGACCAGCAACTCCTACGACCAAAGGGCAAAAATCTAAGTGAGTAGACTTTTTACGATCTGCCGAGCACACCCAAAAATAGCCACCTCTGCGACCTGCGGTTTTATAAAGGAAGATATGTTTTGTGCTCCGCCTGCGCCAAAAAGTCTACTCACTTAGCCCGAATCGAAGCCAAGCGGATCAAAATTGATGCCAAATTAAGCCAATCCGCAGCAAATGACGCGTGAACCAGTGCTTCTCGCAGCGGATTGACACTACAAAGCGGCCAAAATGTCGGTCAGATTATCGATAACGACATCAGCTCGCGATTGATCGAGGCTGACGCCCTCGTGCGGACGCAGTGCCAGGACGCGGGCGCCGGAGCGCTTGCCGGCCTCGATACCCAAAGGCGAGTCCTCGATAATCAGGCACTCGGTAGGCTCCACCCCCAGCGCCTCCATGGCGCGCAGGTAGATCTCGGGGTCGGGCTTAAACGCACTGCACTCGTGACCGCTGATGGTGTAGTCCAGCACGTCGGCGATGCCGGCAATCTCCACCAGCTCGTCGATCAACTCGCGATAGGACGAGCTCGCGATGGCGCACTTCACGCCGTGCTCGTGCAGCTCGCGCATCACCGGCTCCGTCTGCTTGTTGAGCAGCTCGGCATACGGAACGGGATGGTCCGGGCTATAGACCTGCTTGTACTC
>URWM01000265.1 GCA_900551655.1 uncultured Collinsella sp. | reverse complement strand
ATACGAGATTCCTCTACGGCTCGTGGGCTCGGAGATGTGTATAAGAGACAGCTGCTGTTCCACTTCCTGTCGCGCGGTAAGGTCCCCGCATTCTTGGGATCCTCGTTTGCTTTTATTGCCGGTTATGCCGCCATCGCGCCCAACGGTGAGGCCGAACTTTTGCCCTATGCGTGCCTGGGCGTTGCCTGCGCCGGCCTGCTCTATCCGGTGCTGGCGGCCCTCTTCCGTGCGTTTGGTGCCAAGCGCGTCATGCGCTTCTTCCCGCCGGTGGTGACTGGCCCCATCGTCATTTCGATCGGTCTGATCCTGGCAAGCTCCGCTATTGCCAACTGCCAGACCAACTGGCTTGTTGCCGTTGTCGCCGTGGCAGTGATCGTCATCTGCAGCATCTGGGGCCGTGGCATGGTTAAGATCGTGCCGATCTTGCTGGGCGTTGTGGTGAGCTATGCCGTTGCGGCTGCGCTCGGCGAGGTTGATTTCTCGGGCGTTGCCGCCGCTTCGTGGGTCGGTCTGCCCATCGTGTGGGACAACACCGTGTTTGCACTCTTTGGGCCGCAGTTCGATAGCGGTCTTGCCACGACGGCCATCATCACCATCATGCCGTTGGCCTTTGCAACCATGATCGAGCATATCGGTGATATCTCCGCTATTGGCTCCACCTGCGAGCGTAACTACATTGCCGATCCCGGCCTGCATCGCACGCTGCTCGGCGATGGTCTCGCCACGATCCTGGCTTCGCTCTTTGGCGCTCCGGCCAACACCACGTATGGCGAGAACACCGGCGTGCTCGCTCTGACGCGCGTGTTCGACCCGCGCGTGATTCGCATTGCCGCGTGCTGCGCCATCGTGCTTTCGTTCTGCCCCAAGTTCGCTGCCGTGATCGCCGCCATGCCGGCGTGTGTAATCGGCGGTGTGTCGCTCGTGCTCTATGGCATGATCAGCGCCGTGGGCGTTCGCAACCTCATCGAGAACCAGGTCGATTTCCAGAACAACCGTAACGTGCTGGTGGCAGCCCTGGTGCTCGTGCTTTCGCTCGGCATTGCGTACAGCACCGCCGGTGCCATCGTGCTGGAGCTGGGCGGCGTGACGATTTCGCTTTCCGGCCTTGCCGTGGGCTCGCTGGTGGGCATCGTGCTCAACGCCATCCTGCCGGGTAACGACTTTGAGTTTGATGTCTCCGATCTTGAGGAGGCTGCTAAGTAGCAGCTGCGTTCAGATAAAACAAGATATGGTGCCCATGCGTATATGCGCGTGGGCACCATTTTTAATGCGTCAGTATCCAGTGGATGCCGCGGGCCATGCGCAAGTCGGTTTGGGCAAAGTGATTGCCGGGGTTGAGCTCCAGCGTTGTTGGAATGCCGCGCTCGACGAGCAACGCTTCCATCGCGCGTGTGTCGTCGAGTACATGCCGCATCATGCGGTTGGGCGTCTTGGTTTCCTTTTTGCCGAGTGACAGGTAGACGGCTTGCGGGCTGCCGGCAAAAGGGGCCGTGCTGGCACGGTCGACAAAGTCGGGAAACCATAGCGACCCCGATGCGCTCGCGGCGCGGTCAAAGGCGTCGGTTTGCCAGAGGGACCAGAGTGCGAAGAGGCCCGCGAGCGAGTAACCGGCAATGCCGCGCCAGGTGGGCGGCTGAGGAAGCGACGACTCGACCTGGGGGATTATCTGATTCAGCAGCTCATCAAGAAAATCGGCAGCTTGGCCGCCGAAAGGCTCGGCATCGCGTACGGTCCCGTCGCATGCCCAGGGGCTCAGCTCGCGATTCCAATCGAGCCCGCCAATGGTGACGAGGGCGAATGGCGGACAGTCGAGCTCTCGGCAACACTTATAAACCTCGCTGCCGTCGCCCACGACCACAGGAAGGTAGATGACAGGCGCGCTTTCCGTATGATTCGAATAAACGGTTATCTGCTTTTGATGCGCTTCCATGACGGGCTTCTCTCAGTGTTGTGATATCGGCAGCCCCAATTGTCGCATGCCAGCGTATGCCGGTTGGGCTAGACCAAAGACAATCTCGTGCATCCCCTGCGGACGCATATGGAAAACGCCACCGCCGGAGGGGAGCTCGGCGGTGGCGTTGTTAAACGGTGCTGGGGCTCGGGGCCTTCGCGGGAGCTGCCATGTGCGCAGAGGCGTCTAAGAACGCTTACGGCTCGCCATGGTGCCTGCGGCGATAGCGGCTGTTCCCGCAAGGACGGTTGCCACGATGGCCGCACCCGAGGTGTCGCCGGTTGCCGCGAGCACGCCGGTAGTCTTGGCTTTCGTGGTTGAAGCCGCAACGGCCTTGGTCGGCTTTGAGCCCTCAGGCTTGGGGTTCTTCTTGGACTCCGCGGGCTTGCTTTCTGCGGGCTTGGTCTCGTCGGGCTTGGGGTCTTCCGGCTTGGCTACCTCGGGAGGTGCGATGGTCGTACTTTTGGCGACTGCTTTGATATAGAGGGAGTCGACCGTGGCGTCGCCCGTGCCGATGGCTTGGCCTGCCTCGTAGATGCCGTCACGGAGCTTGCGATAGTCAATGACCTTGCCGCCTTCGGGCGTCTGGATGGCGGCGTTCTCAATCTTGATGGTGCCGATTGTCTTGCCGTCAGCGCTCATGGCACGGGCAAAGATTGCCGCTGTATTTCCTTCGGCCGTTACCTTGCTGCGGATGATCGAGATGACTGCGGGTGTGACGCCCTCGCTGGTCTGGGCGATGATGCCGATGTTCTCGCCTTGGGGTTCGCGCCTCGTCTCGCCATCTTGGTTTTCGCTGTAGGGGATGGGGCCGTCGCCGTTCTCGACATAGCGGGCTATGGCCTTGACAACGGAGTCGCTGATGTAGATGTGGCCGCCCTTCTCGTTGGGTCGATCGTTTCTGGTGGAGAATGCAGCCGAAACCTCGCCTTCCGCAAACGCGTCCACGGTGGAGCCGTTCTTGATGTCGATGTCGCCCCCGTCAGTGATGAGGGCGATGGCCTGGCCGCCGTTCGCGCTGGTACGGACCGTCACGGTCGCGTGATCGAGCGTAACGCCCTTGTGGGCATAGACGCCATATTCAACAC
>URWM01000264.1 GCA_900551655.1 uncultured Collinsella sp. | reverse complement strand
CGGCATACGAGATTCCTCTATGTCTCGTGGGCTCGGAGATGTGTATAAGAGACAGGGCCACGGTCGTGCCGTCGGTGATCAGGTCGACTTCGCCCGAGACCACAACGGCGCCACCGGTGTAGCGGGCGAGCGCCACCGCGGCATTGCGGGCGGCGTCTACCGTGTCGGTGGTATCGACACCGCGTACGCGGCTCAGATCGGCCGCCTCGCCCTCAAGACCCCACAGGCCGGCGAGCGCGATGATCTCGGAGGCGTTGCCGCGCACGATGGCGGGCTTGTACTGCTTGAGCTCGTTTACCAGCTGGGTGCGCAGGCTACCGATGCCCAGACCCACCGGATCGAGCACCCAGGGCTTGCCGGCGTCGTGTGCCGCCTTCGCCGCGCGGGGAATCGTCTGCTCGTAGATGGGGAAGAGCGTGCCCATGTTGAGATAGATGGCGCCGCCGCCGGCAACGAGCGCCTCGCCCTCGTCGGGCAGATAGACCATGGCGGCCGATCCGCCCACGGCGAGCTGCGCGTTGGCGACAAAGTCGATCGTCACCGTGTTGGTGATGGAGCCTGCCATCGGATTGGTGGCGCGAATCTCATCCACGGCCTTGATCACATGTTGCTTAAGCTGTTCCGAATCAATCACTGCACATGCCTCCTTGGCATAGAAAAGGGGCGCTGTGCATAGACAGCGCCCCTGTAAAGGCGGCATGCTCCCTACGCCAGCATTAACTGACAGGTTCAAAGGATTGGGCCCTATGCCCTCTCAGCCTTGTGGTTTGCACCGCCGGCACTCCCGCATCGAATCTGTTGTTCCCTATACTAGCGCACCGTTACAATGGTTGCGGTGAAAATGACTGGGGGACTCTATGATCAAACTTGTGCTGACCGATATGGACGATACGCTGATTCCAGCCGGGCATGACGGCGCCAGCGACTACGCCATCGAGGGCATTCATGCCATGCAGGCGGCGGGTCTGCACTTTGGCCCGGTTTCGGGTCGCCAGCCGTCCGCGATGGGCTGGATGTTCAAAAATCGTTCCGAGTGCTTTTCGACCGGTGCGTTCTGCAACGGCCAGGTCATGTTTGTCGACGGTCAGGCGGTCGCTTCGCGCGCGACCGACAACGATGCCCTGATGCGTCTGGCCGATTACCTCGAGCAAGAGACCGACGATACCTATCTAAAGGTCTACAGCCTGGGTGACGACTTTTGGGATAACGATGCCTATTGCGTGACGAGCGACCCCGAGCGCGTGCATCGCGCCATGGAGTCGGGCGGCAACGCATGGCTCAAAGGCGAAGAGGCTCCGTGCCGTCCTGTTGTCGACGACGCGCCGGTGTTCAAGGCAAATATCTGGAGCGCCCGCTCGCGTGAGGAGCTCGCGGAGCTACGTGAGCGCGTTGCCGCTGAGGTACCGGAGCTCTCACTCGTGTTTCCCAACAATCGTGTGCGCCTGTTCGACATCCTTCCAGCAGGTTGGGACAAGGGTTGCGCCGCGCTGGAGCTGGCGCGCGCCTTGGACCTGACGCTCGACGAGGTGGCCGTATTCGGTGATTCCGATAACGATCTGCCCATGATCGATGCCGTTCCCAACTCCGTTGCAGTCGCCAATGCCAATGAGGCCGTCACGGCTGCCGCGCGCTGGCATATCGGCGCCGCGGCAGATGATGCGGTCGCCGGGGCTCTGCATCAGATTGCCGCCTGCGCCGCGACGGGGGAGATGCCGCCGTTTATGCGTCAGGAGGGTGCAGCCGACGCGAATCTCGCGAACAGCTAAGGAGACAGCCATGAAGCTCCAGCAGCTCAGATATGTCGTCAAAGTTGCCGAATGCGGCAGCATCACCGAGGCCTCGCGCCGGCTCTTTGTGTCGCAGCCTTCGATTACCGCATCGATTCGCGATCTCGAAAACGAGATGGGTGTGCACATCTTTGAGCGCACCAACAAGGGCGTCATTGTGTCCGAGGAGGGTGAGACCTTCTTGGGTTACGCGCGGCAGGTGCTCGACCAGGCCGATCTGCTCGAGGGCAAGTACAAGGGCGCGTCCGAGCAGGTGCCGCACTTTAGTGTGAGCTGCCAGCATTATTCCTTTGCCGTTAATGCGTTTGTCGATGTGATCCGCGAGTTCGATGCCGCGCGCTACGACTTTACCCTGCGCGAGGAACAGACTCACGAGATTATCGAGGACGTCGCGCATATGAAAAGCGAACTGGGCATCCTGTACTTATCCGAGCATAACCGCGAGGTTATCGAGCGCATGCTCGCCGCCAACGAGCTCGTATTCGAGGGGCTTTTCTGCGCCACGCCGCATGTCTTTGTATGCGCCGACCATCCACTGGCGGACCACGCCAGCGTGACGCTCGAAGATCTCGAGGACTATCCGTTTTTATCCTACGAGCAGGGCAGCTACAACTCGTTTTATTATTCCGAGGAACTGACCTCGACCTTTGAGCGTCGCAAGAATATCCGCGTGCGCGACCGTGCGACGTTGTTCAATTTGGCCATGGGCCTCAACGGCTACACGGTATGCTCAGGCGTGATCAGCCATGAACTTAACGGCCCCGGCATTATCTCCATTCCGCTCGATGTAGACGAGTACATGGAGATCGGCATCATCACGCGCAAGAACACGACGCTCACGCGCTATGGCCAAGCCTATATCGACGCGATCCGCCAGCATATTTAGCCTTTTGAGCGGCGCCGTATTTAAACTTGGCGCCGTTCGATTTACCGCGAACGTCCCAGGATGAGGCTGTATTTCGAGCCACATGTCCCATTAACCGTTGCCCCCTCGCATTACCATCAAAGTGAGCCGCTATGCGAGGGGAGGTCGCCGTGGATCGGATATATACCGACAGCTGGCGTTTCCCCATGCCGCTTATGTGCTCGGCGTTTGAATCGGGGATGCTCGATTACACGCTTGCCCAGATGCCCAAGGACGGATTTGGGGCCATTGCGCATGCCGAGGCGTTCTATTATCGGGGCCTTCCCGATGATGCTTGTCGCTTGGCAGAACCCTATCCTGTCTCTTATACACATCTGACGCTGCCGACGAAGGCTTAGG
>URWM01000263.1 GCA_900551655.1 uncultured Collinsella sp. | reverse complement strand
AATTAAAGCGAACAGAACTCCGCCGTGTCGGAAAAATCAAAGGGCGAAACGGGGCTGCCTACTGGCAGGCCTGGGCGACACGCGACAAGAGCGAATTCGGGCACAGCACCTATACGGTCACCGTCTACACCAAAGATGGAATCAAGGACGATGTTGACGATTTCGCGTCATCCAAACTCGGCATCCCCAAAACAACCAAACCCGCCAACCCGGATGAAATTCTGTAGAGCCGCTCATTAACATACCGCTCAACGATCACAACAACATCGAGCTCGTTCCCCACCGCCACAAAGGTGCCTGTCCCCTTTGTGGTGGTTTTCGACAAAAAGAAGCCGCCCCATTAACAGAAGCGGCATCAAGCAAGTCTATTTACTAGCGTCCCTCAAGACCCAACGAGAACGTCGCGGTAGCCCCGGCCACACCTTTCCCTCGGGCGACCCTCGCGAAGCGCGTGAGCACGAGGGAAAGGTGTGGCCGGGGCGTACAGCAACGTTACTCGGCAGCGGCCTTGAACTTGTTGTAGTTGATCAGGCAGCCGGCCTTGACGATGGCACGCTCCTCGGCCGTCATATCGGCAATGTAGAGCTCAATCTGCTCGACCGCACCGTCGGCACGCACCACGTAGGCGGCGATGTCCTTCAGGTCGCCATCGAGCGCGGCGCGGATACCCGGCACGAAAACGTAATCGCCCACCTCAAAGTTGGGCTCGGCCTCCATCTGGAAGGGCACCATGCCCCAGTTCATCACGTTGGAGCGATAGCGCTTGGTGGCGTACTCGTGGACGATGTTGGCCAGGCCGCCAATTACGCGCTGGCAGCTCGCGGCCTGCTCGCGGGCGCTGCCGTCGCCAGGCTTCTTGGCGTAAATCATGGAACCGAACTCGGTCGCCTTGGCATCGGCCGCGACACCCGCGCCGGCCAGCGCCTCAAACACACCGGCAAGCTCGGCATCGAACGCCGCCAGGTCGCCCGCGGACTCGCCGGCAACGCGACGCTTCTCCACAGCGTCGACCTCCTTGGAGCGACCCACGTAGGCCGGGTCGCGGCGGCTCAGCGTAAACTCAGCCAGGCCCAGCGGGTTGGAGCGGAAGGAGCTCGTCTCGCCCGAGGGAATGAGCTCGTCGGTCGTGGTGACCGGGTCCATGATCTTGGAGCAAACCTTGAGCAGGATGTCGTCGCCGAGCGGCTCCATCGCGGGCCACGGCTTGATGTTGGGGCCTTCGACCAGCTCGTCGGCAGGCTCCGCCTTGCCAAAGCCCCAGTACACGCGCTTTTTGTACGGCGCGTCGTCAAAGGTGTACTCGCAGGCCTCGTCCCAGGTCTCCTCGGGCAGGTCGGTCGCCGGCGTCAGGACGCCGCCGTTGGCAGCCGTTGCCGCAATGGAGCGGGCGTCCATCAGGGCCACGGCGCTCAGCTGGCCATTACCCGGCTTGGAACCCTCGCGGTTGGGGAAGTTGCGCGTGGTGTGGCGGATGGACAGGCCGTTGTTGGCGGGCGTGTCGCCGGCGCCGAAGCACGGGCCGCAGAATGCCGTGCGCACGATTGCGCCGGCCTCCATGAGGTCGTAGATGTAGCCGCGGCGTGTAAGTTCGAGCGCCACGGGCTGGCTCGTGGGATAGACCGACAGCGAGAACTCGCCGCAGCCGGTATTGGCGCCCTTGAGCACGCGGGCAGCCTGGACCACGGAGTCATAGTTGCCGCCCGAGCAGCCGGCGATAACGCCCTGCTGCACGTGCAGCTTGCCGTCGACGATCTTGTCGAGCAGGCTAAAGTGCGTCTTGCCCTCGCCGATCTTGGCGGCCTCGAGCTCCACCTCGTGCAGGATGTCCTCGAGGTTCTCGTTGAGCTCGTCGATCTCAAAGCCGTTGGAAGGATGGAACGGCAGTGCGATCATGGGCTTGATGCTCGACAGGTCGACCTCGACGCAACCGTCGTAGTAGGCGACATCGGCGGGCTTGAGCTCGCGGTAGTCGTCGCCGCGGCCGTGCATGGCCAAAAACGCGTGCGTGTCCTCGTCGGTGGCCCAGATGCTCGACAGGCAGGTGGTCTCGGTGGTCATGACGTCGACGCCGTTGCGGTAGTCGGTCGTCATGCTCGCGATGCCGGGGCCCACAAACTCCATGACCTTGTTCTTGACGTAGCCCTTGGCAAAGACAGCGCGGATGATGGCGAGCGCCACATCGTGCGGGCCGACGCCGGGGCGCGGGGCACCCGTGAGGTAGATGGCGACGACGCCGGGATAGGCGACGTCGTAGGTGTCGCGCAGCAGTTGCTTTGCCAGCTCGCCACCGCCCTCGCCCACGGCCATAGTGCCCAGAGCGCCGTAGCGGGTGTGCGAGTCGGAACCCAGGATCATCTTGCCGCAGCCCGCGAAGTTCTCACGCATAAAGGAATGGATGACGGCGATATGCGGCGGAACGAAGATGCCACCGTACTTCTTGGCGGCCGAGAGGCCAAAGACGTGGTCGTCCTCGTTGATGGTGCCGCCCACGGCGCACAGCGAATTATGGCAGTTGGTGAGCACGTAAGGCAGCGGGAACTGCTCCATGCCCGAGGCGCGCGCCGTCTGGATGATGCCGACAAAGGTGATGTCGTGGCTCGCCATGGCGTCGAAGCGAATCTTGAGTGCCTCGGGATCTCCGGACGTATTGTGTGCCTGGAGGATCGAATACGCGATGGTGCCGCGCTTGGCATCCTCGGGCGTCTGCGTAATACCGCGCTCGGCAGCCTCGGCCGCAGGCACAACCTCGCTGCCGCCGCGCAGGTAGATGCCGTCCTCGTACAGCTTGACCATACTGTCTCCCACTCTGCCCAAAACGATTTGGGCGCATAGCATACATTCGTTCAATATCGTGCCATAGAACGGTTGCGAGTGGGTTACGAATCTGCACGTTCACTTTATCTCAGTAAAGCAAAGAACGAGTTGGGTGCCGGGGGCAGACTTAGACGCCGAAATGACGAGAGTGGATAATCTCCCACTTTGAGCCTGCAAACAGGCCAAAAACGGGAGATTATCCACTCTCATTCTGCGGGCACTCATTTAAGTCTGTCCCCAATG
>URWM01000262.1 GCA_900551655.1 uncultured Collinsella sp. | reverse complement strand
GCTCGGAGATGTGTATAAGAGACAGCAAAGGCCCCGCGCAGCACGTCGCCGCAGCGGCACCCGCGCGGCTCGACCGTCGCCTCAACGGGCACGTCAAAGCGAGCGCGGGCATCAAAGCGCGAGAACTCGGGGCGGATGGAAAGGCCCGAGTTGGCAATCAGCCCCAGCCCGCGCCATGTGGTATCGCACGGCTCAAATACCTGCTCGACCAGCTGGCGCGCCACGGGATTGCCGTCGGCATTGACGCCGCGACGGTAGGCGTTGTCGATCGCGGGCTGCCCCTCAACAACCATCTGGACCAGCATGCAGATGCCCTGCAGGATATCGACCGGTTCAAATCCCGTGACCACGCCCGGGGTATTGAATTCGTCGACCAAAAAGCTAAAGGGCGCCAAGCCCGTGATGGTGGCGACGTGGCCCGGCAGGATAAAGCCGTCGATGGTGGTCTCGGGGTCGTTGGCGATGGCGCGCAACGCCGGCGGCGTGGCCTTGTGGGCGCAATAGACCGAGAAGTTCAAAAGCCCGCGCGCCTCGGCCTCCAAGATGGCGGCGGCGATGGTGGGCGTCGTAGTCTCAAAGCCCACGCCCATAAAAATGACCGGGCGATCAGGGTTTTGCTCGGCAATGTCGAGCGCGTCGAGCGGGGAATAGACGATACGGATATCGCGCCCCGCCGCCTTTTGCGCAGCGAGCGAGGTGGATGATCCGGGCACGCGCATCATGTCGCCAAAGGTGGTGATGATGGCGCCGTCTATGTTGGCGAGCGCGATTGCGTGGTCGATGTCGCGGTTGGCGGTGACGCAGACGGGGCAGCCCGGGCCGCTCAGCAGTTTGAGCCCGGCCGGCATAATGGAGCGAAAGCCATAGCGCCCGATGCTCACGGTATGCGTGCCGCAGACTTCCATAAGGTTGATGGTGCGGTCGCCGACAAGCTCATGAATGCGCTCGATGAGCTCGCGAGCCAGCTTGGGATCGCGGAATGCCGAGAAGTCGATACCGGAGCGAGCCGGCTGTCCGGCCGCCACTAGTAAGCCTCCGCCGGGTTGGTGGCCAGCTGGTCTTCTTCGACCAGTTCGGTCATGGTGTTGACCAGGTCGAGCGTCTCCTGCGCCTCCTGCTCGTCGACAATCTGAATGCCAAAGCCGGCGTGCACGAGAATATAGTCGCCTACCTGTGCCGTCGGCACGAGGCGCAGCGAAACGGGGCGCTCGATGCCCATCATGTCGACGGTCGCCTTAAGGTCGTCGTCGCGTTTGACCACTTTACCGGGAACGGCAAGGCACATAATGTTCCCCTTTTATACGTTTTGCGCTGGATAGGCGCCTAATTACCCATCAGTTGATGGTAGCGCTCGCGGGAGTCACGAGCAAACGCGTTACACCTGTGAGACGGCGGCGCGCAGGCTGGCAAAACAGCCTATCGCAACGCCGTCTGCGCGAGGCGAGCGCGAGCGATGGCGGCCTGACCGTAGGCGATGCAGCCGTCGTTGACGGTCAGGGCGTGGGGGACCAAGACGGCAAGACCGGCGTCTTTGAGTTCGTGGGTAAGGAGCTGAAGCAAAAGCCGGTTCATGAACACACCGCCCGAGAGCGCGACGGTATCGAGGCCTTCGCGCGCACAGATCTCGCACGCGACGCGGGTCGTAGCGTGCGTAATGGCGATGTGAAACCCGAGGGCGAGCCTGTCGGCCGGCGCGCCTGCCTCGATTCCATTCAGAAGAGCTTCGATGAGCGGTTGGGGGTCCAAGATGGGGGAGTCGTCGGCAGACGTGAATACGCCTGTATGATTGCCGTCGAGACGAACGGGCTTACCGCCGAGCGCGCGCCAGGCGGCGGCTTCGAGTTCTATGGCGGGTTCGCCCTCGTAGGTTGCCTTGTCGCAGATGCCCAGAATTGCTGCCGCGGCATCAAAGAGACGCCCCATGCTGCTGGTACGCGGGCTGTTGATGCCGCGCTCGATCATGGTGGCTGTCACGCTGCGCGTTCGCTCGTCGAGGCCGTCCAAAAGCCGAGCGGCACCCGGGTGCTCGAGCAGGCCGAGCTCACTGAACAGGGCAAAGGCGTTGCGGCGGGCGTCGCGCACGGAGGCCGCCCCACCGGGGAGCGTCCAGGTGCGCAAATGCGCGGCGCGCTCAAAGCCGCCAAGGCTGGCAACAAGAAACTCGCCGCCCCAAATGGTCCCATCGGTGCCGGCGCCGGTGCCGTCAAAGGCGATGCCGAGGACGCGTGCATCGGGCGCAAGCCGGCCTGTGACAATCGTCTCTGCCATTACGCTCGCGATGTGCGCATGATGATGTTGGACTTCGATAAGCGGCAGATTGTGCTCCCGTGCCTGTTCGCGCGCCCGCTGGCTCGACAGATAGCTGGGATGCATGTCGCATGCCAGGGCGGCAGGCGTCAGGTCAAAGAGGTTTTCTAGACGTGCACGGGCGGCGTTCCAGGCATCGAAGGTCGCGCCGTTTTCAACATCGCCGATATGCTGCGACACAAAACAGGTTGCCTCGCCGTTCGTCCCTTCGCGCGTGAGCGCGATCGTGGCTTTTTGCTGCGGCCCGCAGGCGAGCACGCAGGGTGCAGTGCCGTCGAGCGCCGGCAGCGGCAACGGCTGCGGCGCATATCCGCGTGCGCGACGCACAGGCATGACGGTGCCGTCGACCACACGTACCACGGAGTCGTCGTAGCGTGAGAGAATCGCACGGTCATTGCCAAGTAGCGCGTCGGCAATGCCGGCGGCAACGAGGTGTTCCCAAGCAAGGCCGTCATCAGTTTCAATCGGTTCCTCGCTCAGGTTTCCGCTGGTCATGACTAGCGCGTGCATGTCATGCGACGCGGCAGCTGCAAGCAGCAGATGCTGAAGCGGTGTATAGGGGAGCATGACGCCGAGCTCGGGTAGATCGTGCGCGACGGATGGCGCGAGTGTGAGGGCATCGGGGGAATCTTCCTCGTCAACAGCACGTCGGCGCAACAGCACGATGGGGCGGATGCTACCGGCTAGCAAGCCGCGCTCGGCATCGTCGACATGGCACAGTCGCTCAGTATCGGCAAGGCTGCGCACCATAACGGCAA
>URWM01000261.1 GCA_900551655.1 uncultured Collinsella sp. | reverse complement strand
ACGAGATTCCTCTACGTCTCGTGGGCTCGGAGATGTGTATAAGAGACAGCTCGTGGAGCATTATCGCGAGGATCCGCGCCAGCAGGTGATCAAGGCTTGCGAGCGTGCCCTCAAACGCCATGCCAAAGAGCTTGCCGAGCGCGAGCGCGTCAACGGCATGTATCAGCTTATGCATGAGCTCGGCGGTGATGGTGTGGTCGTGGGCGTCGACGAGGTGGGCCGTGGCTCGGTAGCGGGTCCCTTGACCGTGTGTGCCGTGTGTCTTCCGATGGAGCCGCGCATCTGGGGCATCAACGATTCCAAAAAGCTCACGCCCGCGCGCCGCGAGCTGCTCTCGGTGAAGATAGCCGAGGTGGCGACTGCCATCGGCTTTTGCCATATCGCTCCTGCGGATATCGATGAGATGGGCATGGCCCGTGCTATCCGTACTGCCGTTGCGGGCGCCGTGGCCGATACGGGGCTCGAGCCCGATTGCGTGCTTATGGACGGTAACCCCTTGGGCGCCGTTCCTAACGAGCGCGATGTGGTGAAGGGTGATGCCAAAATCGCCTGCATCGCCGCGGCGTCCATCATGGCCAAGGTCACGCGTGACGAGATGATGGTCGAGTACGACGCCGAGTATCCCGAGTACCATCTGGCCGAGTCGAAGGGCTATGCAAGCCCCGAGCATATCGAGGCCATTCGCAAACATGGACTTTGTCCACTGCACCGCGTGAGCTTTTGCGGAAACTTTCTGCAGACTGAGCGCCTTTTCTAGGTCAATTGTGGAGACAGGGACCTCTGGGGTTTTATAAACCTGCTGGTAGCGGGCCGTATGCAACAGCATTGCTGCGTACGGCCCGTTTTTTGACGGCATTTGGTCAGCTTTTGGTTTGCTTCCAGTACTTACCCGCATGAAAGGTGCCCTCATTATCGGGGCAATGCAGTGTGCGGGAAAGGAGACCCCATGTGTGCCGCAAGCAAAAAGAGCAAGACGCAGCAACTCAAGGAGCGCTGGGAGGACGGCGAGCTCGATTGCGGGGCGATGACGCCCGAGTTTATCAAGGGGCTCAGTCCCCGCGAGCTCGGCATGCTGGGCGAGCTGATCACCATCGATTACTTTAACGAGCGTGGATACACCTTGTTGGAGCAGGGCTATCGTTGCATTGAGGGCGAAGCCGATCTTGTGCTGCTCGATGAGCTCGACGATGTCGTGGTGATGGCCGAGGTCAAGACGAGACGCGTCGCCCTGGATTGCACCACGCGGGTCTTTCCCGAGGAGGCCGTGGACGCCCAAAAGCAACGCCGCTACCGCCGCATCGCAAGTTGCTATCTCATGGAACATTATCCGCTCAAGGCGATTCGCTTCGATGCCGTGGGTGTCACCATTCGCGGCGGGCATATCGCCGAGATCGAGCATCAGTACAACGCGTTCGATTGGCAGGTGTCGTGATGGCGTTCGAGACGTTTGCCGTTCACGCGGCCTGCATCCGCGGCGTCGAGGCGATTCACGTTACGGTCGAGGTCTCGCTTGCCGGTGGCGTTCCGGGCATCCAGATGCTCGGCATCCCGAGTATGGAGGTGATGGAGTCACGCGGTCGTATTCGCTGCGCGATGCGCTCCGCCGGGTTCGAGATCCCGCGCTCGGGCATTACGGTCAATCTGGCACCCGGCGATATTCGCAAGACCGGTAGCGGCTTTGATCTGCCCATCGCCATCGCGGTATTGGCGGCCGATGGTCAGATTCCCCACGACAACCTCGATCGCTGCCTTATCGCAGGTGAGCTTGGTCTGGACGGCACAGTTCTGCCCGTCAAGGGCGAGGTGGCGTTTCAGCTGTTGGCGCGCGATATGGGGCTTTCCTTTATCGCCGGCAGGTCCGATCAGCATGTGCCGCTTGCGGGCGTTGATTGCGGGTTTATCGACCACCTATCTCACCTGGCCCATGGCATGGGGGATGCCGCACGCCATTATCTGGATTCTGAAGTGCTCGAGGCGACCTTTGAGCCCGAGCTCGATTATGCCGACGTTCTGGGGCAGGAGGTCGCCAAGCGCGGCATGGCGCTTGCTGCGGCCGGCGAGCTCGGCTTGCTCATGATTGGCTCTCCCGGTTCGGGCAAGACCATGCTTGCGCGGCGCATGACCGGCATTTTGCCCGAGCTTTCTCTCGAGGATCAGCAGGAGGCGCTGTGTATCCATTCGGTCTTGGGCGAGACCATCGATGGGCTGCTCGCGGGGCATCGGCCCTTCCGTAGCCCGCATCATAGTATTTCGACCGCGGGCCTCATCGGCGGTGGTCGTCCGGTGCATCCGGGCGAGATTAGCTTGGCTCATGGCGGCGTGCTCTTTTTGGACGAGCTTGCCGAGTTTCCCACCGGCGTGCTGCAGACGCTGCGTCAGCCCATTGAGCGCGGTTATGTGAGAATCGTGCGCGTTGACGGGGCCTTTACTTTCCCGTCGCGCTTTCAGCTGCTGGCCGCGAGCAATCCCTGCCCCTGCGGCTTTTTGGGCGATCGCGAAGTGCCGTGTCGTTGTTCCGCTTCGATGGTCGAGCGCTACCGGGCCAAGTTGCGCGGTCCTTTGGCCGACCGTATCGACATGATGATTGATGTGACCCGGCCCGATCCCCAGGTGATTATCGAGGGCGCGGAAGGTATGTCATCGGCCGAGCTGCGCGATTGCGTCGTGCGCGGGCGCGCTTTCCGCGCTTGGCGCGAGTCGCATATGGACGATGCGGACACCGAGGCCGAGGATGACGAATCGCGCTCCATCGACGGCGTCGTGTCGACCTTTGCACTCGATGAGGCGGCAGAGAAGTGCGTGCTCGGCTTGTCGAAGCGCACACATCTCACGGGTCGCGGCATCGTGCGCCTGGTGCGCATCGCACGCACGATCGCCGATGTTGCCGAAAGCGAACGGGTGACGCAGGATCACGTGCTCGAGGCGGCGATGTATCAGGGAAGGAGGGACCAATAATGGGCGAGAAGAGCTTTGAACTGCATCCCACGGATGCGTTGTATCCCGACACCGTATTGGAGCTTCCGGATGTGCCCGAGACCCTCTACGTTCGCGGCGACCCTGCCGTTTTATCG
>URWM01000260.1 GCA_900551655.1 uncultured Collinsella sp. | reverse complement strand
ATACTGATTCGCCCAAGCTCGGAATCAAGAGCGGGAGGTCGGTGCCACAGCACACCGTGCACCCCGCGTCTTCCATACCGCGACGGTTCCAGCTGTGCAGCAGTCGGACCTCGCCGATCTGCCGACGCATCATCGACAGGCAGTCCTCGCGTTTATCGAGCGTGAGGCTCTGGGGGTAGACCTCGCAGATTCCGCCCAGCTTGCCAAACAGGGCAAGGTCTTCCGGATCAGAGTTCTCGAGGTCGGTAATCGCATGGCGTCGAAGCATGACTCCGTGTTCATCTCGCGGCAGCGAAGCATACAGCGCAACGGTGTGGCGAACGGCGCCGTCACCCTGACAATGAAGCGAGTAACGGAAGCCCTCGGCATCAATCGCGCGCAGCTCGTCCTCAATCAAACCCCACTCGGGCTCCTCGACAACCGTCTTGCCGGCAGCCCCTGCATCGGCCGTCTCCTCATAAGGATCGATCATCTCGGCAAGTCCTGCCCACACGCCACGATCGGTCATACGGTTGAAGCCAGAAAAACGAACGAACGGTCCCCGGAAGCGCTCTCGCGCCTCGCGGGCATATGCCAGATTTGCACCGGCACCCACCGGCTGCGACATCATAGAGACGCGAACCGTCAGCTCACCAGATTCCTCACGGCGAGCCATTTCGTCGGCAAAGCCGTAATAGTCATCAAACGCCATCTCCTTGATGGCGGTAACGCCGCGCTCGTTAAGCATGCTCATGTAGTCCGAATACCCGGCACGCACCTCGGGCAGCGCGAGGAAATCGCTCATCATGCGCCAGATCTTCTCGGCATAGCACGCCTGGGGTGTAAAGCCGTATCGCGCACTGGCGGCAGCGTTGAGAACGCAGGTCTCCGCTCCTGGTGTAAAGCAGACGACGGGGATATCGCCAAAACAATCGTCAAACACAGCTGCCGTATTTGCGTTCTCGACATCCGAGGCCAACGTTTCGGGTAGGTTGTGGCCAAAAGCCGCCGCGCAATCCGGATGATCTTCTTTCCATGCACGCAAGAGCGACACGGCCTCTTTGGCATCAGCGATGCCGGACAGATCAGACCCCAATGTCCGCAGCGCCCAGCCTGTATAGAAGGTATGTACATCGATCAGGCCAGGCATGACGGTGCGGTCGCCCAGGTCAACTACCTCGTCCGCCTGGGTCAAATACGAAGCTACCTCACACTTGGTGCCAACAGCCTCAATTCGATTGCCACGGACCGCTACGAAACCTTCAAACGGCAGGTCCCCCGTACCGGTAAAGACGCTCTTAGACGTCAGGACCGTCAAACGATCAGACATCACAACCACCTACACCGGAAGCATGCCAGAGATTGCCGTTACAATCACGCCAAAGACGACCATGAAAATGAAGAACTTCCAAATGGTCTTCCACCATTGGCCAAACGAAATCCTAGCCACGGCAAGACCGGCGACCGTCATGCCCGCCACGGGGCTGATGGTGTTGATGGTCTGGTTGGCAAACTGGAGCGCGGTGACGGCCGCCTCGGGATTGAGGCCCATGAGCTCGGTCAGGGGGCCCATAACGGGCATGGTGAGCGCCGCCAGGCCAGAACTCGAGGGAACCAGCAAAGAGAGCAGGACCAGGACGATATACATAAACGTGGTGTAGACGGCGGCGGGTGCACCGGCAAGCGCGGTAGCAAGCGCCTGGAGGATGGTGTCGATGATCATGCCGCCCTCGGCGATGACCAGAATACCGCGAGCGATACCGATAACGATGGCAGCGTACGCAAAGTCGGCGAGACCCTTAACGAACTCCTCTGCGATCGTCTGCTGGTCAAGGCCGCCCAGGATACCGGCAAGCAAGCCCATGCCAAGGAACACGGCGGAAATCTCATTCATGTACCAGCCCTGGGTAACAAGACCCCAGACGATAATGCCCATACCGCAAGCAAAATCGATAAGCACGAGCTTCTGACGGATAGTGAACTCTTCCTCGATGGAGGCATCGGTCACGGAAAACTCGATACGCTTGAGCTTATCGTCCTCGTACACAATGGACGACTCGGGGTTTTTCTTGACGCGCATGGCGTAGCGCATGGCCCATGCGATACCGACGGCAGTGAAGATGACCCAAGAAACGGCGCGCAGCCACAGTTGCGGATTACCCTCGATGCCAATGATGCCTTGGGCGATCAAAACATTAAACGGGTCGATGGTCGAAGCACAATATCCCAAGTTAGGACCAAGGAAGCAGATGATGAATGCCGTCATCGAGTCATAACCGATACCCATCATGATGGGAATGAAGATGGCATAGAACGGCAGGGCTTCCTCAGACATACCAAACGTAGTGCCGCAAATGGACAGCAATGTCATCGTGATGGGAATGATGAGGATGTCCTTGTTCTTGAGCTTTTTAATCACACGGCTCATGCCGGCATTCAAAGCGTTGGTCTTGGTGATGATCGCGAACGATCCGCCAATCAATAAGACGAACGCAACGACGTCGGCGGCCTCTTGAATACCCTTAGTAGGCGCCTGCAGGACCGCAAAGATATCTTGGCCCAGGTTAACGGTCTCGCCGGTCTCGGAATCGGTATAGTTCTTATCGACCTGTTCATAGGTTCCAGCAACGGCGACTTCACGCTCGCCCGCCGCTGTCGAAATCGTCTTGCGCTGATACTGACCAGAGGGAACGATCCAAGTCAGGACCGCAAAGACAACGATCAGCAAGAACATGATCGTATAGACATGCGGTAATTTGAACTTAAAACGTCTGTTTGTCTTCTTCGCCTTCGTATCTGACATAGATACCTCCAAAGAACTCGAGACTGCATCGCATCTCGCTTCAACGCTTGCACAATGCAAACGTTCTATGACGTCCCATAGATTACCAGCAGCTTTTTCCTTCATCAAGATAATTTCAAACTGATTGCCGCAACGCGGTTGAACGGTTGCGTTTGCGCCGTGAACGGTATGGAAACGCCCGGTGAGATGATCCACCGGGCGCTTCCATTCGCAATGTCCTAAATGTCAAAAACGTAGCGAGACCCAACGATTCGCTGACGACCGATGATAAACGGCCGCCGCTGCTCATCGAAAAAGAAGGCTTCCATATAAAAC
>URWM01000259.1 GCA_900551655.1 uncultured Collinsella sp. | reverse complement strand
TTCGTCGGCAGCGTCAGATGTGTATAATAGACAGTTACTCAAGAGGTTGATGACGCATTGCGTGATCATGTCGGGATCCGCCTCGACAACGTCATCGTGGCCCTGCGTCTCATCTGCAAAGCGCAAACGCAAGTCACGGTCGGCAAACAAGCGCTCCTGGCCATTCACAATCGAACGCACAAACGGCACCATATCCACCGGCTCCAGGTTGAGTGGCGCGGTACTGTTTTCCATGCGCGACAGGTCGAGCATCTGCTGCACCAGACGGGCCAGACGACGCGTCTCGGATGCGACCGTTTCCAGGTGTTCGTCATCGGTGGGATACACACCGTCTTGCATGGCCTCGACCGTTGCAAGCATGGCCATGAGCGGCGTGCGCAGCTCGTGGGCAACATCAGAGGTCAGGCGCTTCTCGTGCTTCATGTCCTTCTCGAGTGAGGTGGCCATCTCGTCGAAGGTCTCTCCCAGCTGATCGATCTCATCATCGCCGCGCAAGCCCGTACGAGCGGACAGGTCTCCATCGCGAATCTGCTTGGCGGTGCTGGTAATACGATGAATCGGCTTGGTGAGCATGCGCGACATGAGCGCTCCGATAACGACCGAGATGCAGACGGCCACAACCGCGGCAAGGGCCATGGCGTTAAAGGTCTTCTCTCTGAATGCTGAGTCTGCCCTGGTGAGCAGAGCATCGGAGCCAATCGCCCACAATTTGACCTGACCCACGTGCTCGCCGGAGGATGTCACGATCTCAACGTTGGCAACACTATTGGAATCGGTGGGAGCAGACGAGACTGGACTGTGCGATGCCTTCTTTCCGCTCGTACCATCGGTCGTCGCCTGATTTTCGCGTACATCGGCAGTAGCGCTTGCCGAGGGCCACGAGTCGTCGTAGACGATGACGCCCTTT
Organism: uncultured Collinsella sp.; assembly: GCA_900551655.1. GTDB lineage: Bacteria > Actinomycetota > Coriobacteriia > Coriobacteriales > Coriobacteriaceae > Collinsella. The sequence goes on along the minus strand of URWM01000259.1, from coordinate 2,204 downwards.
TTATTGACGACCTGCATACCAAGATCGTCGGACACCAAACTCGATGTCGCGACCGTACGCAGCTCCCCCGCGGTCCAAGAACCGTTTTCCTCATATGACGTTGCCAACTTTTCGGCAGCGGAATTGGCGATTTCGACAATATTGGAGCGCGTGTAATCCGTAAAAACCGTGCCCCATACAACGGAGACTACGCCCACCAGCACCAATACCGTCATGAGCGATGTCAGGGCAAAAGCCAGGGCCATGCGCGAGGGATAGCTCATCGTTGGCCGTGAATCGGAACGAGGCGTGTTCCAACTAGCCTTGGAACCCGCCTCGCTCTCCTGCTTGTGCTTTTGTCCGATTTCAAAGCGCGCAGGTGTCATATGTGATTTCCCTATTTCTCGTCCGACTTATCGGTCTTGGCCGGAGCCTCGAAGCGATAGCCGACACCATGGACGGTGTAGAGCCACTTGGGCTTCTTGGGATCATCGCCCAGCTTGGCGCGAAGATTCTTCACGTGGCTATCGATGGTGCGCTCATAGCCCTCAAAGTCATACCCGAGCACTTTCTCGACCAGCTCCATGCGGTTATACACACGGCCGGGATGGCGGGCAAGCGTGGTGAGCAGCTTGAACTCGGAAGCCGTCAGATCGACTTCCTTGCCCTCGACCAAGATCTTGTGGCCCGAGATATCGATGACCAGATCGCCGAAGTCGAGTACCTCGACGGCGGGCTCGTCGGCCTGATGGGCACGGCGGAACAGAGCGCGAACGCGGGCGACGAGCTCGCGCGGCGAGAACGGCTTAATCAGATAGTCGTCGGCGCCGAGCTCAAGACCGATAATACGGTCCTCGATCTCGCCCTTAGCCGTCAGCATGATGATGGGGACATCCGAGGTATCGCGAATGGTGCGGCAAACGCGCTCGCCGGGGATCTTGGGGAGCATAAGGTCGAGCACGACCAGGTCGAACTGATGCTTCTCGAACTCCTCGATCGCGGACTGGCCATCGCCGACGCCCACAACCCAGTAGCCTTCGCGCTCGAGATAGGCAGCGACGGCGTCACGGATTGCCTTCTCGTCCTCGACCAGCAGAATCTTTTTTGCATCTGAAGCCATAACACGGCCCCCCTGTCTCAATTAGCTAAGAACAAGCCCATTTTAACGCACCTGAGCCCGCCGGATGCCGCTATGACGCGGCAGCTCGGCGGGCGGTACTCACAATTACAACGCGTTTATTCCCCTGTTGGCGCCTTTTTAACCCCTCTAAGCTTAAAGAGAGAATAGGCGTGCAGTGACCGTCTCTGGTATACCCTGGCTGTTGCGCACCGTGGCGTACGTAAGGAATGAGTCCGATTTTCCCGCCGTAGCTGGATAATCGCCATACTCCAAAGCGCGGTCGGGCGACAGCAGCGAGCCATAGGTCTTGGCAGAGGTGTCGATCAGGAAATGCGACGCCTGTACCTTAACAAGGTATTTATTCTTCTTGCCAGCCGCACATGCGAGCGGCTCGCGGGACAGGAAGAGGTACGGCCCTCCCTCATTACCGATATACGTGCCCATATTGCCCAGGCTGCCCACGCCACTATAGGCCGCCTCGATAGAAAACACGAAGGTATCGCCCATATATACGGCCTCGAAAGGCGAGACTGACGAGGGAAGAACTAGCTGGGCACGTTTGGTGTTGTTGCCGTCGGTCAGATCGATTGCCGTTATGCCGTAGTAGACGCCCTCGTCGTTGCGGACACGCGGCGAGATGGTCAAAATGCCGTCGCTCGCGCGCGGGGCCGATGCAAAGCGGCCCGTCGATTTCCAAATTACCTCGGCCTTGGATTCATCAAGCGAGCGACGATAGCAAAACGAATCACTACTCGTTTTATTGCCGCCTGCCGAAGGCATTTTATACCAGATGACTGATGACCCGAACGCCGTGAACAGGGGCGGATCATAGTCCTTGCCACCTCGATCGAGCTCAACCACGTCGCCAGAGAGCGAAGCGCCCGACAGATTTTGAGCGTAGAGCTTCCACGATGAATTGGCAAAGTTCATCTCAACCCACGCGAATACGCCGTCGCCGGCACGGACATCGTAGAATGCATATCCCGTGCCCTCGATAGGATCCTCGATTAATGTGGTAAGCGAGCCATCGCCCAGGTTGAGCACGCCGAGTGTGTTGGCGTGCAGTGCCGATGCGGGCGCCATCATCGCCGCGGCGTAATCGCCG
>URWM01000258.1 GCA_900551655.1 uncultured Collinsella sp. | reverse complement strand
CTTTAGCCAGCTCACACTGTCTACGATGTGCCTGCTTACGTCGTGCGCGGCGAGCGTCAGCCTGATCTGGCGCATCTCGCAGCCTCTCACGCCCTTACGAGTGGTGCTCTTTGTGTTTGTGGTCGCCGGCATCTTGGTGGGCGTTATCGGATTCCCGGAGCTGCTGTCTATTGCCAACCTGTCGATGGGCCAGATGGTTATCTTGGCTGTCATCGTGGTCTTTACCTGCTCGGTGTTCTTTAAGCTGGCCACGATGATGGATTCGCTCAAGCCGCGTCGTCGTCATGCTGCAACTGGTTTTGGCCGCGGTGTGCGCGTCCACCTGGGTCGCGGTGGCGGCAAGGTGAGCTCGACGGGTTCGACAGCCGAGCGTTTTGCCAAGCGCGTCGCCGCCGACATGGCGCAGCGCCGCGAAGATCGCACCGCTCGCGAGGCCGAGGCCCGCGCACTCGAGGGCGTGGCCCAGGCCCAGCCCAAGAAAAAGAAGAGTACCGGAGCCAAGCGCTCTCGCGTGACCAAGTCCGCCCAAGGCATCAAAGTCTCGATGCCAAGCAAAAAGAAGAAGTAGCTACGCGCCCTGGCGATGTTGAATTGATGCCTTGTTCCTGTGGGGCCGTGGCGATGTTATGCTCTAACCTCGATTGTTTGAATTGCTTCGAAAAGAGGATGCCGTGATCTGCCCGCATTGCCTTAAGACTATCGAGGACGGCGCCTCGTTCTGCCCCTACTGCAACGCCTATGTGGGTCCGGGCGATGGTCCCGAGCACACCGAGTTCGTGTTCTGTGAGGGCTGCGGTGCCCGTCTTTCTCCGCATGACCGCACGTGCCCCAAATGCGGACGCCCCGCTCCGGGTATCCTCTCCGAGGACGCGGCCGCATCCGACCTGGCAGCGGGCCGCACGGCGGGCTTTCCGCGCCTAACGCAAGAGCAGATCGATACCGAGGTGCCGCATGCGCCCGCTTCTGCCGCTGCGGTGCTTTCGGACGCCGCTGATCCTAACGAGACCTGCGTGCTGCCGGCTTTCGATAAGGATTTTGGTATCCCCAAGGTCGATATTCCCACGCCCGTTTCCCTGCATGACGATGCTCAAAAACCCAAGCGCAAGGTGCATCCCGACGAGGACGCCTATCACAAGCACAAGCGTCATATCCCCAAGCCGCTCATTATCATCGCGGTCCTTGCTGTCGTTTGCGGCGGTGCCTATTGGTTCGTGACGGCCGATCCCATGGGTGTCATGCCTGGCTTCTGCGACCAGTTTGGCCAGGCCGCGCAGACGACCTTCCCCACGCGCCAAAAGGGCGAGGCGACTGAGGACGATACCAAGCAGGACGATTCTGCCGAGGTGGTCCAGGAAGAAACCGTGCTCAACGATGATCAGCTCTATTCCAGGCTCGACGGTCTGTATCAGACCATCGTGTCCTACGGTGACGAGGACCAGATCGGCGAGGTCATCGATTCCTTTAACAACGGCTATCTCCGATCGCCGCTGTCCACCCGTCAGGAGCTGTCGCAGAGTGCCTACGCCCTGCGCGACCAGATCAAAAAGACGCAAGAAGAGCTCAACAACCTTAAGTATCAGGACGATACGGTCTATGCGGACGACATCGCCCACTTAAAGCAGCTTGCCGAGTGGATGTACGAGCGCGTCGACGTGATCTGCCAGAGCTGGGACATCTCGCTGGCCATTCCCGATGGCGAGTCGATGAGTTCCCACCAAAGCGAGATCCTGGCGCCTATCGCACAGGGCGGCAACAGCGCGCTGAACCAGTACGACGCCAACGTGAGCGCATGGAAGCCGCAGCAGCGTTCGTAATTTGTTGCCCTCCGGCGGCATAACCTGCGTGCGCAATTGATGGAAGCCCGTGCTTATTGCTACAATTCGTACAAATATGCTTTAAACGCACGAGGAAGGAACCACATGTTTGGTTTTAAGAAAGAGCTCTATACGCCCGAGTACCAGCTCGTCGGTGACGAGTGCGCGGTGATCGAGACGTCGAAGGGCACCATCAAGGTCAAGTTTGACGGCGAGGGCGCTCCCATTCATGTCGCGAACTTCTGCGAGCTTTCCACGATGGGCTTCTATGACGGCCTTAAGTTCCATCGCTATGTGCCCGGCTTTGTGATCCAGGGCGGCGACCCCAATACCCGCGATATGTTCGGCGCCGACGTCGCTGCCGGCCTTGAGGGTCCCGACGGCATGCCCGGTACCGGTGGTCCCGGCTACTGCATCAAGGGCGAGTTTGCCACCAATCCGCGCAACAGCCATGTTGATGGTGCCCTTGCCATGGCACGCTCCATGGACCCCGATTCCGCGGGTTCGCAGTTCTACTTCTGCCTGGGTGCCCAGCATAACCTCGATTCCGGTTACACCGTCTTTGGTACCACGGTCGAGGGTCTCGATGTGATTTCGCAGCTGCGTGCCGGCGACGAGATCGTCCATGTCGAGATCGTTCACGAGTAAAGGGGACTTCCTTGAATAGCCAGCTGATCCAACAGGGCCGTGCCGCTTACCGCGCGGGTGATTTTTCCGCTGCAGCCCAGATGCTTGGGGCGGCAAAAACTGCCGATGAGATTATGGGCGAGGCCGATCACCTTCGTGGCAACGCCTTGATGCACCTGGGCATGTATGCCGAGGCTGCCGAGGCCTACGCCGCCGCCCTCAACGACGGCACCTATGGCAAGCGCGGCGCACTGCTCACCAACCGCGGAAAGGCTCTCGCCGCCGTGGGCGACTACACGACAGCCGCCCAGGCGTTCTCTGCTGCTACGCAGGATGCTTCCTATGCCACGCCGTTCAAGGCCTATCTGGGCCTGGGTAACGCGCTGTTCCAGTCGGGCGACTATGCCAACGCCGGTACTGCCTTCCGTCAGGCTGCCATCGACGGCGCCAACCCGGCTCCTGCCGCCGCCCTCGGCGATCTGGGCCGCTGCTTCATCAAGCTCGGCCGCCCAGCGGACGCCGTAGAGACCTACCGCACGGCTATCGATTTTGCCGGCCCGCGCGACGATACGCGCGCCCTCAACGCCGGCATGGGTCAAGCGCTTTCCGCCGCCGGCCGTCCCTCCGATGCGCTCGATGCCTTTAACGCCGCTACCGCCGACGGTATCTACCCTGTCTCTTATACACATCTGACGCT
>URWM01000257.1 GCA_900551655.1 uncultured Collinsella sp. | reverse complement strand
ACTATATTCTCGTGCACGCCGGCTTTGGCATTCAGATTGTCGACGAGCAGGAGGCCCAAGAGACACTCGAGCTCGTCAATACCATGACCGAGCTGGCCGAAGAGGACCAGCTCGCCACCAGCCCGGCCGAGGCATACTAGTGGCGGCGGCGCAGCCGGTTCGCTCCGGTATCGACTTTTCGGCATTTCGCGACCCCAAGCTAGCTCGCGAGCTCATCGATCGTATTCATGAGCTTGTCGGCAACCGCAGCATCAACCTTATGGAAGTCTGCGGTACGCATACCGTGAGCATTGGCCGCTATGGCTTTCGCCCCATTATGCCGACGGGACTCAAACTGCTAAGCGGCCCGGGGTGCCCCGTTTGCGTCACCGCCAACCGCGACATCGATCGCGCAATCGCGCTTTCCAACATGGACGGCGCCATCATCACCACCTTTGGCGACATGATGCGCGTGCCCGGATCGTCCACCTCGCTTGCCGCGCAAAAGGCGGCGGGGCGCGACATCCGCATCGTCTACTCTCCGCTCGACGCACTCGACATTGCCGAGCAAAATCCCGAACGCCCGGTCATCTTTATGGGCGTCGGCTTTGAGACCACAACGCCCACCATTGCCGCCGCTATCCTGGAGGCCGACGCGCGCGGGCTCCAGAACTTCTCGGTCTACTGTGCTCACAAGACCACGCCGCCGGCTCTGCGTGCGATCTCCAACGACCCCGAGACGACCATCGACGGCTTTATCCTGCCTGGTCACGTCGCTACCATCACGGGCCTGGCACCCTTTAGGTTTTTGGTCGATGAGTTCGAGACCCCCGGCGTGGTCACGGGATTTGAGCCGGTCGATATCTTGCAGGGCATCAGCATGCTGATCCAGATGGTTGTCGAGCACAGGCCCGCAATCGACAACGCCTACCGCCGTGGCGTCAACGCTGACGGCAACCCCGTGGCACGCCAGCTGGTCGAGCAGGTGTTTGAGCCGTGCGACACCACGTGGCGCGGGCTGGGACCGATTGCCAACTCGGGTCTTTCCATCCGACCCGAATTCGCGCGCTTTGATGCCGGCGCCCGCTTTGACGTGCCCATTGAGGCGACGGTCGAGCCGCGCGGGTGCCGCTGCGGCGACGTGCTGCGCGGTGCCATCACGCCGAGCGACTGCCCATTGTTTGGCCGCACCTGCACGCCCGAGCACCCCGTCGGCCCGTGCATGGTGAGCTCCGAGGGCAGCTGCGCGGCGTACTACCGCTACCGCGACTAGCCCGGGCACACCCGCACACCGGCACCACCCACGATTGGAGTTTTCGATATGTCCCATAGCGTTACCGATAGCACCGTCCTGCTGGGCCACGGCTCCGGCGGCCAGATGATGAAACGCATCATCGATGAGGTCTTTTTGGATGCCTTTGGGTCGCCCGAGCTGCTCGAAGGCAACGATGCCGGCGTCGCCGCGCTGCCCGCGAGCGGGCGCATCGCCATGTCGACCGACAGCTTTGTAGTCTCGCCGCAGTTCTTCCCCGGTGGCAACATCGGCCGCCTCGCCGTGTGCGGAACCGTCAACGACGTCGCGACCTCGGGCGCCAACGTGCGCTACCTGTCGTGCGGCTTTATCCTCGAAGAGGGCTATCCCATGGATAGGCTCCGCCAGATTGTGCAGACGATGGCCGAGACGGCGCACGAGGCGGGCGTGTCCATAATCACGGGCGACACCAAGGTGGTCGAGCGCGGCGGGGCCGACGGCGTCTATATCAATACCGCCGGCGTGGGCGAGGTGCCTGCGGGCGTGGCGCTCAGCGGCGCAAACTGCCAGCCCGGCGATGTCATCCTGGTCTCGGGTACACTGGGCGACCACGGCATCGCTATCATGAGCCAACGCGAGGGTCTGGCGTTTTCGAGCGCCATCGAAAGCGACGCCGCGCCGCTCAACCACCTGATTGCCGATGTGCTTTCCGCAGCACCCGACACACGCTGCTTCCGCGACCCCACGCGCGGTGGCCTGGCCTCGACGCTCAACGAGTTTGCGCAGGCCAGCGGCGTTGCCATGGAGATCGACGAGGATGCCGTGCCCGTGCGTCCCGACGTGCAGGCCGCCTGTGAGATGCTCGGATACGATGTGCTGCAGGTGGCAAACGAGGGCAAGATGGTTGCCGTCGTGCCGGCCGAGCAAGCCGATGCCGCGCTGAGCGCCATGCGCGCCGCCCGCTACGGCGAGAATGCCGCCATCATCGGCCGCGTGCTGCCACTTGCCGAGGGCGCCCATCCCGCCGTGCGCGTGCGCACCGGCTGGGGCTCGACCCGCATCCTCGACATGCTCGTAGGAGAGCAGCTGCCGAGAATTTGCTAACGACAAAGGCTCAGGGCTATTAAAGATATTCAGATTCCAAACATGCCCGGCACGCATGCCCAGTATCATGGGGTGCGTTTTAAACCCAATGACGGGAGTTTTTATGGCAGCAGCTTTTTCCCATGTGATCTTTGACCTGGACGGCACCATCGCAGACACTGTAGAGTCGATTGCGCACGCAGTCAACCGCGTTCTGGAACATTTTGGACTTGTGCCGCGCCCGGTAGAAGCCTTCAACTTTTACGCCGGAGACGGTTTCGATCTGGCAGTGGAGCGCGCTTTAAAAGACGCCGGAGATGCAGAGCTCAACTATCTGCAGGAGGGCATCCGCCTTGGCCGCGCGTGGTTCAACGAGGACCCGCTGTATCACGTAAAACCGTATCCTAATATGCGGGAAACCCTGACCGCGCTGCGGGAAGAAGTTCCGATTGCCGTATGTTCCAACAAGCCGCACGAGGCGGCCATCCACGTCGTGGAGAGCGTGTACGGACCGGGCTTTTTCAACCGGATTCAGGGGCAGACCGCAGAAATCCCGAGAAAGCCGTCTCCGATCGGTGCGCTCGCGATTGCAGACGCACTCGGCGCCAGACCGGAAGAGTGCCTGTACTTTGGCGATACCAATACGGATATGCAGACCGGAAACGCCGCAGGCATGTTTACCGTTGGTGTGACGTGGGGATTCCGCCCGCGCCAGGAGCTGATCGACAACCATGCGATGGAGCTGCTCGACCGGCCGGAGGAAATCTTAACGCTTTTTCACAGAAAGAATCAGGAAAAATAAAACGAACAGAGGAGAAAACCAGAATGGGAGAATATATTGAAG
>URWM01000256.1 GCA_900551655.1 uncultured Collinsella sp. | reverse complement strand
GGGTTTGGGCGGGCACTTGGGCTTCACGGCACCGGCAGTAACGATCGCGCCGTTGTCGCAGATATCCAGACAGGCACCGCACTGGGTGCAGGCCTTTTGATCAATCACATGGATAAACCGCGGCCTTCCCAGAATCGCATCCTCCTCGCAAACATCCGAATCGACACACTTGTTGCAGGCCTGGCATTTGGAGGCGAGGATATGGAAGGTCAAGAATGCCTGGCATTCCCCGGCGGCGCAGACCTTCTTGGTGGTGTGCTGCATGATCTCGCCCTCGAACAGGTCGAGGAACGACTGCACCGTGCGCGCCAGCACACGGCCCTGCTCGCACAGACACTGCGCCTGCATCACGGGGCAAAGGTCGCGAAGGAGCGCCAAGTCGCCCGGCTTACCCTTCTTGCGGCAGATATCGGCAAGAATCGTCGCAATCTGATGCGAGCCCTCATAGCCAAAGACGCAGCGTCCGCAGCTCTCGTGACGATAGAGCGTGCAAATGTCCAAAAGCGCCTTTGCCATGCAGTTTTTGGCGGTGTAGACGCGCACGTAGTCGCTGCATAGCTCAATCTTTGAGGTGTCGTCGGGCCTCAGCAGCAGACCGCTGGGATAGCCAATCCCCACCGCTTTGGCGTCGTCGGCGCCCGCCGCGGCAACCAGGGATTCCGCACTCGCGACGCGGTCGACCTCAACGGGCTCATCGGCCCCGTCAAACCACACCCAGCGCTTTCCTTCGGCAGTAAGTAACTCCGATCCGCTCAGGCATCGGTCGGCGCCATCGCCCTCGCAGCAAGATGGGAGAGGCTTTTCGCCGTCGAGCATCTTGGCCGCGGCCGAACCGTTGGCATAGACAAAGCCCAGGCTCGGGTCGCACTCGATCACGCGGCAGGACTCGCCCAACGCATCCGCGAGCGTGGCAGAGACCTCATCGCCCGCCGGCACCAAAACCGCCTGGGCGCCAGCCTCTGCAATTTTTTCCGCAGCGGCCGCCACGTCCTTCTTAAGGAGCCAGAGCGCCACGGGCGCCTGTCGATGCACAGGCATAAAGTTGATGATCGTCATGGGTTATCGCTCCTTTCCTAGTATTCGTTCCACAGGCGCGGCGTGCTGATCGTTAGGCGCAAATCGCACTGCAAACAGCGGCTCGCCTCGCACGTAGCCTCATGGTCGGTATAGGGGCACTCAAACGTATCGAAGTTATCCTTACGCGTCTGGGCATCGACAAATTGGGGCTGCACGGCATCGTCGTAGAAGCCCTCTGGGGCATGCCCAATCCACTGCTCGGGAGCATCATGCTCGGTCAGCTCCTCGTCGATGTCGCCATCGCCACCCAAAGCGCGGTCGATGGCCGAGGCACACGTGCGTCCCGCAGCGATTGCCGCGATCACCGATTTGGTACCCGTCACGCAGTCGCCCGCCGACCAGATGCCTTCAACGCTCGTCTTGCCCTTGGCATCGGCCACGATGTACGGACCGTGCGTAAGCTCAAGGCCCATCTGAGCCGTGCCCTCGGGCTTTTGGCCCACGGCAAAGATCACGCAGTCGGCATCGATGGTCTTCTCGCCGCCGTCGAGCAGTTCGGTGACGGCGCGGTGGTTCTCGTCAAAGTAGAACCGCTCGATCTTGTGGATCGTCATGGAACCGACCTTGCCCGAACCGTCCTCGGTCTCGTTAATGCTGGTAAAGGCATAGGCATCGTGCAGCACCACGCCTTCCTCGGCGGCTTCGGCACGCTCCTCGGGCGTCGAGGTCATCGCGTCTTGGGCCTCAAGGCAGGCGACATCGACCGAGGCGGCACCCAGACGCACGGCGGTGCGGGCGCAGTCGTACGCCACGTTGCCGCCGCCAAGCACCACAACGCGCTTGCCCGTCAGGTCCGGGGCATCGCCCGTGCGGGCAGCCTTCAAAAAATCGGTGTTGCGCAGCACGCCTTCGAGGTCGTGACCGGGCATGGGGAGCACCGTTCCGTCATGGGTACCCACCGCAACCAGCACGGCATCGAAGCCCTGCTCCAAAAGCACCTGGGGCTCGGCGATTCGCTCGCCACAGCGCAGCTCAATGCGCGGCTCGGCGTCATCACCCTGGGCAATCTCCAAAATCGTCGCGACCTCGGCGTCAACCGTGGCATCGGGCAGGCGATACGCCGGAATGCCGTAGCGCATCTGGCCGCCGACCTTCTCGTTTGCCTCGAACACCACGACCTTGTGGCCCTTCTCGGCACAATAGAGCGCGGCGGTCAGGCCGGCGGGGCCGGCACCCACAACGGCGACCTTTTTACCGCTCAGCGGCTCATGGCGCACGTTGGCCTTCCAGTCGCCCGTATCGCGCACGGCCGCGGCGCGCTTAAGACGGCAGACCGAAACCGGCGTGCCGTTGAGCTCATTGCGCTTGCAGGCATCCTGGCAGCTATGGACGCAAATGTCGCCCAGGCTCTCGGGGAAGGGGACCTTCTCGCGGACGACCGCGGCGGCGCGGGTGTACTCGCCGTTGCGGATGTGACGCAGGTAGCGCGGGATATCCACGTGGGCGGGACAGCCCGAGCGACAGGGGACCACGTTATCGGCATAGGACTTGTTCTCGTCAAACATATTGAGCGTGTCGACGATCGAGCCCGTGGGGCACACTTCGATACAGGCACCGCAAAAACGGCATCCGGCCTCCTGCAGACTCACGCTGCCGTCCGTACCAATGCGAATGCCGTCCTCGGTACGCTGATAGTCCAAGACGCCGGCGCCGCGCAGCTCGCGGCAGGCGCGCACGCAGCGACCGCACCGAATGCAGCGGGTGAACATATGGGTGATCAGCGGGTTCGATTCGTCCGTGGCGACCGGACGGCTCTTGGTGCGCCAGCGCGCCGGCGAAACTCCCAGGTACTGATACATAGACTGCAGCTCGCACTTGCCGTACTTGGGGCAGCCGGTGCAATCGGCGGGATGCGTGGCCAGGATAAGCTCCATTGCCAGCTTACGCACGCGCTCGGCCTGCTCGTCTGTCGTGTTGACGACCATTCCCTCGGCAACCTGCGTCTTGCAGGCACACACCGGCTCGTCTTGGCCTTCGATCTCGACCATGCACAGACGGCATCCGCCGACGGCCTCAAGATCGGGATGCTTACACAGATGCGGAATATAGATACCCTGTCTCTTATACACATCTGACGCTGCCGACGA
>URWM01000255.1 GCA_900551655.1 uncultured Collinsella sp. | reverse complement strand
CCCTTGGTTATGTTGAATACTCCTAAAAATGCACGACGCTTAGAGGGGGACCTTCGCGAAAAAGGAAACCGCCCCGTCGAAGTATGCATTCGACGGGGCGGTTTATGCATTTGGCCGATTAAGGATGCGCTGTCAAACTACTAGAACTTGACGGTCGGGGCCTGGCGGGCTGCTTCAGCGGCCTCGAAGCCCTGGCGCTCCTTAAACTGGAAGATGCCAGCAAAGATGACAGCCGGGAACGTCTGAATGGCGTTGTTGTAGCTGAGCACGCAGTCGTTGTAGCTCTGGCGTGCATAGCTAATCTTGTTCTCGGTGTCCTCGAGCGATGCCTGCAGCTGCGTAAAGTTGGTGTTTGCCTTAAGATCGGGATAGGCCTCGGCCACAGCGAAGAGCTGGCGCAGTGCGCCGGTCAGCACGTTGTCGGCTTCCATCTTGGCTTCGGGCGTGGTGGCGCTCACGGCGGCGTTGCGCGCGTTGACCACGGCGGCAAGCGTGTCCTGCTCGTGTTTGGCGTAGCCCTTGACGGTCTCGACCAGGTTAGGGATCAGGTCGTTGCGGCGCTGCAGCTGCGTGTCGATGTTCTGCCAGGCGTTATCAATGCGATTGCGCTTGGTGACCATGTTGTTGTAGATGCCGGCGATGGCGCAGACAATCACAACGACAACAACGATACCGATGATGACGGGAATCATGGTGTCTCCGTTTCGAATGGCCGCGGCGTCTTCCGCCGGCTGCCGTTGGTGTAACGCTACTAGTATACCCGCAACCTTTGGCGATACCGAACTTTCCGGTAAGCGTTATGTTTCCATCAAGGTGAGGCCATTCGCCAGAGGGCGGGCGGTACAGGTGTAAGATATGTGACAGATTAGTGAGCGCTGTCTTTTCCTTGAGGAGGGCGATACGTATGGACCTTCGCATCAAGAAAACCTATCGGGCCCTGTTCGAGGCCTTTACCGAGCTGCTCGAAGAACATCGGTTTGAGGACGTGACGGTTGCCATGCTGTGCGACCGCGCTATGATTCGTCGGACAACGTTCTACAAGCACTTCCGCGACAAAAACGATTACTTTGCCTTCTATATCGATGAACTCATGTCGGGCCTGCCGCAAAAGCGGGCCGATGCGGATGGCGCGGAGGGCGCCGAGGACGTGCGCGCGCTTCGTCACGAAGTGTTCGCCGATGCCATGGATCTGATTCTGGCGCATGAGCAGCTCATGGATAACATTTTGGCGAGCAGCATGTCGGGTATGCTGACCAGCATGATTTGCGACCGCATCGCGCGCTCCATACGCGGGCGCGTGATGAGCGCGCTTGACGAGGACGCGCTCGCGCCCGTATCGCTCGAGACAACGTCTGAGTTTGTCGCCGGTGGCATTATTCGGCTTTTTACCATGTGGTGGGAATCGGGCCACGTACTAGAGCGCCGATCCGAAATCGCCGACGTGGTCGATGCACTGTTCGAGCGGACCATGACGCCGGTGAGTCACTAAGAGTGGCGGAGAGAGGGGGATTCGAACCCCCGGAACACTCTCGCGCTCAACGGTTTTCAAGACCGCCGCATTCAACCGCTCTGCCATCTCTCCGTGAGTCGTAATGATAGCATCGTTTTGGATTTGCAACAGGGGAGGCGAACGATGACGAGCACCGGAATCGATGAGAAGTTCATGTGCGAGGCGCTGACGGAGGCGCGCGCAGCCGCTGCGGTGGGCGAGGTACCGATCGGTGCCGTAGTGGTGCGCGCGGGTGAGATCGTCGCGCGGGCGCATAATCGCCGCGAACTCGACCAGGACCCTTCGGCACATGCAGAGTTTGCGGCCCTATGCGCCGCCGCGCAGTCGCTCGGTCGTTGGCGCCTTTCCGATTGTACGGTCTACGTGACGCTTGAGCCCTGCTGCATGTGCGCGGGGCTTATGGTTAACGCGCGCGTGGGGCGCTGCGTGTACGGCGCGGCCGATGCTAAAGCGGGCGCTCTGGGGTCGCTATACGACCTCAATGCCGATTCGCGCCTGAACCATCGGTTTAATGTGACCGCCGGCGTGCTGGCAGACGAGTGTCGCGCGGTGCTAAGTGGTTATTTTAGTGGGCTGCGCGGTGCGGATGGCGTCACCTGCGGCCGAGGGCTCGAACTTGACGCGCACGCCGCTCATGCCGAGGCGCTCGCGGGTGTTGGGGATCTCGCTGGCGAGACGCTCAACTTTGGCTCCGTGCAGCGGCGGCCTCGCCGTGCGCTGCTGGCGATTGACTCCTTTAAAGGCAGCGTGTCGAGTTCGCAGGCAGAGTCGGCAGTTGCCGAGGGCGTGTGCCGCGTGTGGCCCGATGCCCAGGTAAGCGCGCTGCCGCTGGCGGATGGCGGCGAGGGAACGCTCGATGCCGTTGCCGCGTGCGGCGGTGAGGTCGCGGCATGTGAAGTCGCAGGCCCCTTGGGCGACCGCGTGTCTGCCCGGATGCTGGTGGACGGCGAGCACGAGTCGGCTGTAATTGAGATGGCCGAGGCGGCGGGAATTGGGTATTCGCCCTGCACGGAATCGGCGGCGCTTGCGGCTTCGACCTATGGCGTGGGCGAGCTCATGCTTCGTGCGGTTCGCGCGGGGGCGAGGACTCTATATATAGGACTGGGCGGCAGTGCCACCAACGACGGCGGCGCCGGCATGCTGCAAGCGCTGGGCGCGCGTCTTGTCGATGACCGTGGCTGCAATATCGCCCCCGGTCTCGCGGGCCTTGAACACGTGGCGAGTATCGATTTGGTACCGGCGCTTCGGGTGCTGGGCGGCGCACGCATCGTCGTGCTGTCCGATGTCGAGAATCCGCTTGTGGGGCACCGAGGTGCCCTAGCGGTGTTTGGCGGGCAGAAGGGCTTGCCGACGGATGACGACGAGGTGTGGCGCAGGTACGACAGCTGGATGGTCGGCTATGGTCGCCTGCTCGATGCAGCAATTACCGGGGCGCGGACTCAGGGGTTGTTGCGCGTGCCCGAGGGTGCGCGGACGTTTGGCTCGGTGCTCGGTGTGCCCGGCGCCGGTGCTGCCGGCGGTCTGGGTGCCGCGCTGTTGGCACTTGGTGCCGAGTTGCGTTCGGGCGTTGAGACGGTGCTCGACCTCGTTGGGTTTGACGAGCGCGTGCGCGATGTCGACCTGGTCATAACGGGCGAGGGCAATATCTGTCTCTTATACACATCTGACGCTGCCGACGAAGGCTTAGG
>URWM01000254.1 GCA_900551655.1 uncultured Collinsella sp. | reverse complement strand
TGTGCCATCAAGGCCCCTCTCTTTTGGCGAATCTTGGGGCTTTAGTATGACACCTAGGTTTACAGCTGACAAGACAGCTGTAAACCTAGGTGTAAAGTTGAAATAAAGATTCGATCATGCGGCAGGCCCATTTTCGAACTGGCAAACTGAGGATAGCCGAGCTCTCGATAGCGTAGGAGGCATCTTTGGACGGCCGCCGCGCATGGTCGACGGCATGCCCGCCAGGCAATCGCTCGCCGGCGCCAATCCGCTACAGTGGAGCAGCCGCCGGGGTCAGCTGCTTGATATAGGCCCACATGCGCTGCTTGGCCGCTTTGTCGGTCAGCGCCGCCTCAAAGCCATCGAGTGCGAGCACGCGGCGGCCCTGCACATGGGCGATCAGACCGGGCTTGAGCATGGCGGTGTCGAAGTCATCAATCGCCACGAGCATGTCGGCGTAGGTTTCGCGCATGACATCGGCCGCGCTGTTATCGAGCAGCAGCACCGCCTCGGGGTCCAAGGCCTCAAGCGCCTCGCGGAACAGGTCGCACGGCAGGGCGTGGCCCACCGCCACAGCTCCGTCGCCTGCGCCGGCAACACTCGCCAGCACACAAAAATCTTCGGGCGCGTAACCGATTGCCCCGAGCGCCTTGCGCAGCGCGGCACCGTCCGGACCGGCAGCCAGCTCGCCGCCCGCACGCTCGGCATCGTCTAAATCACCTTTTACCAGCACAATCGGCGAGCACGCGTTGCCCGCGATACGCACACCGCGATCTGCAAGCGACGCGAGCTCCTGCTCGGTCGCCTGAGCGATGGCTTCTTTTTTCTGGCTTGGTGACGTGGGCATGCGCTCTCCAATCGTTTGCGTGCCCACCATTATATAAAAGAGCCGCCCGCGAGTGGTTGCTTTACGAGCCGCTGGGTATAAGCACGGTCGTACTGATTTTTACGCGGCCGAGCCGCGTCACATTATGGAGGTCACCATGGCTGACATTAAGCAGATTACCCCCGAGAACTTTGACGCTATCGTCAACGATAGCCTGCCCGTACTGGTTGATTTTTGGGCCCCGTGGTGCGGCCCCTGCCGCTCGCTCTCGCCCATCGTAGACGAGGTTGCCGACGAGCTGGCCGGCGAGCTGGCTGTGGCCAAGTGCAACGTCGACGACAACCAGGACCTGGCCATGAAGTTTGGCGTCATGAGCATCCCCACGCTGATCGTCTTTAAGAACGGCGAGGAGGTCGACCGTTCGGTCGGCGCCTTACCCAAGGCAAGGCTTCAGGCACTGCTGAAGAAACATCTGTAATACGCTTGTTACCTGTCTGCCGTCCATGAGCGGTTTCGCACCGCTCGCCGGAGTGCCAAACGCAAGGCACGCGACCACGGATAGTATGGTAGACACAAACAGCCCCCAGTGAACGGGTGCGGGTCAGACGGACTCGCACCCGTTTTCTTATGCGGCGGCGCCCAAGGCGGGCGTAGTAGAATCTGAACCACCATATCGCCCCGTACAAAAGGAGACTCCCCATGCATGACGTCGGAATGAACATGAGCCAGCTTGCCATGAGCGTCAAGCAGGTCGACGACACCATTGAGCTCGCTCACGAGTGGAGCCATCAGCTGCTGCACGCGACCGAGAACTTTGACATGGAGCGCATTGGCGCCAAGCTCGAGGCCGCCATGTCTGCGCTGCACGAGGCGCACGATGCGCTCGAGGGCTACGAGGAGGCCATCGAGGCAGATCACAACTCCGTCGGCTCTGTGAAACTGGTGTAACGTGGCCGAGCACGAGCACGATCACGGTGCGGACGACGATGCGAGCTGCCGCTACAGCGGCTCCAGCTCCGAGCTGGTCCGCTTTTCGGTCACTGCGCCCGACGACCTGCTGCGCCGCTTTGACGAGCAGATCGCGCGCCGCGGTGACGTGGCTAACCGATCCGAGGCCGTACGCGATCTGATTCGCGCCTCGATCGCCAAGGAGCAGATGCGCACGCCCGACGAGCAGGTCATCGGTTCGCTCACCATGATCTATGACCACCATACCGGCGATCTGACGCGCCGTCTGGACGAGGTGCAGCACGACTACACCGACGAGATCGTCTCGACCATGCACGTGCATCTGGACCACCACAACTGCCTCGAGATTCTGGCGCTCAAGGGTCGCGGCAAACGCGTCTACGAGCTGGCCGACCGCCTGCTGGGGCTGCGCGGCGTCAAGCACGGCGAGCTCACCTGCGCCGCCACCAAGCAGAGCCTGGGGCTGTAGCGGGTCTTTGCGCGGCGTACCCGCCAAGAAGGGACAGGTTTGTTTTGGCGGGTCACACCTAGGGCGTTGCGTTTTCCCAGATAAAACCTACCAAAATAAACCTGTCCCTTTTTGGCGGGTTTCAACGAAAGAGGGTCGCATGCGACATGTGCATATCCATGTGACGGGCATTGTGCAGGGCGTCGGCATGCGGCCATTTGTGTATCGCGAGGCTATGGCGCATGGCATCTGCGGCTGGGTGCTCAACGCGGGCGATGGCGTGCACATCGAGGCGCATTCTTCGGTCGAGGCGCTTGACGGCTTTGTCGCCGCGCTGTCGGAGCATGCGCCGGCCGCGGCCCGCGTTGAGCATGTCGCTGTTGCAGACCTGGAGCCCGACGCTTGGGATGCCGACGATGAGCAGGTCTTTCGTATCGTAGCGTCGCAGGATCAGACCATGCACACGACGCTCATCTCTCCCGATATCGCCACCTGTGACGACTGCCTGCGCGAACTGTTCGACCCCGCCGACCGACGCTATCACTACCCCTTTATCAACTGCACCAACTGCGGGCCGCGCTTTACCATCATCCGGTCGCTGCCTTATGACCGAGCGGCCACGTCGATGAATTGTTTTCCCATGTGTCCTGAGTGTGCCGCGGAGTATGCCGACCCACTCGACCGGCGTTTTCACGCGCAGCCCGATGCCTGCTTTGACTGCGGGCCGCATATTACCTGGCGCGAGGCTGTAAACAGCGATGCGTGCGGGAATTCGTCCGCGACACCGGCCGTCGGCACCACACGCGAGGCCAGCGACGCTATCATCGAGCGCTGCGTTGAGCTGCTGGCCAGCGGTGGCATCGTCGCCATCAAGGGCCTGGGCGGATTCCATCTGGCCTGTAACGCCGCCAATGAGCAGGCGGTGGTCGAGCCTGTCTCTTATACACATCTCCGAGCCCACGAGACGTAGAGGAATCTCG
>URWM01000253.1 GCA_900551655.1 uncultured Collinsella sp. | reverse complement strand
TGGACGAGTTTGCGATCGATGAGGTCGTTGAGGATATCCTTCACCGTATCGAGGCGGCCTAATGGCTCGGTTTCCCCTCGTTCCCACGGCGCCTGAGCCCGAACGTGCCGTTCTTGTCGGAGTTGAGTGGCGCGATAACGCCTGGCCGCTCGACCGTTCGCTTGACGAGCTTGAGCGCCTGGCCCATACGGCTGGCGCCCAGTGCGTGGCGCGTTTATCCCAGCGTCTGGTTAAGCCGTATCCAAAATCGTTTATCGGATCCGGTAAGGTTGAGGAGCTTTGCGGGCTCGTGCATCGTATGGATGCCGATGTTGTTATCTTCGACGACGATTTAACGCCCTCGCAGCAGTCGTATCTGGAGAAAGCCGTAGGCGAACCGGTGAAGATTATCGACCGTACGGCGTTGATTCTCGATATCTTTGGCCTGCACGCTCAGACCCGTGAGGGCCGTCTGCAGGTGCAACTAGCCCAATTGCAGTATCTGTTGCCCCGCTTACGCGGTATGTGGAGCCATCTTGCTAAAGAGCAGACACGCGGTGGCATTGGTTCGCGCTTTGGCCAGGGCGAAAGCCAGCTCGAGGTTGACCGACGTTTGATTCGCAACAAGATTGCCGCACTTCGTCGCGAGCTTAAGCAGGTTGAACAGCGCCGCGATGTCCAGTCAAAGAGCCGTATCGAGTCGCCGGCGTTTCGCGTTGCCCTAGCCGGTTATACCAATGCCGGAAAGTCGACGTTGCTCAATCGCCTGACCGGGTCTACGGTGCTTTCACAGGACAAATTGTTTGCCACGCTCGATCCGACGACGCGCTCGTATCGCTTGCCCGGCGGTCGTGGCATGACCATTACCGATACCGTTGGCTTTATTCAAAAGCTTCCGCATGGTCTCGTTGATGCCTTTAAGTCCACGCTGTCTGAGGTCCTTGGTGCCGACCTGATCCTTAAAGTTGTGGATGCCTCTGACGAGGACTTCGAGCGCCAGCTCGAGGCAGTCGATCGCGTTCTTGACGAGATCGGTGCCGGTGAGCGCTTGACGCTTACGGTGTTCAATAAAATCGACCTACTCGATAGCGTCGATCGATTGAGTTTCCATCGTCGCTATCCCGAGGCCGTGCTGTTCTCGGCCCAGACGGGCGAGGGGCTCGACGATCTCGTCGACCGTATTGCTCGTGAGGCAGCTGCCACCGATGTGTTGCTTTCCGCTGATATCCCGTATCGCGAGGGCGCCCTCATTACGCTGGTGCATGAGCAGGGAACCCTTCTGCATGAGGAATATCTAGAGGACGGCGTTCGCATTGTGGCAAAGATGCCGGCCCGAATCGCGCCGCGTCTTGAGCGCTATCGTACGGAATAAACGAGCTCTAGCACGCCTAGAATGACAGGCTGATGGAGCAGGTAGAACGGTAAGGCATGCCGACCGAGGACTGCGAGCGCCGGGATGGGATTGGCGTATGCCCATGCCGGCGCTTCGTGGCTTGATGCTTGTGCTGCCTGGGCAGTAAAGAAGCCGGTAAGGTACATAAAGACAAACGGAATGAGCGGATAGTAGTCTCCCGAAACAAAACCCGGGCCCGGGAATCCAAGCCATGCTAGGTAGGGGAGTGGGTAGACCGCTTTTGGAATGCCCCAGGTTAGGGCAAAAAGAACAAGGCACGCTGCGATGCCCCACGAGCCCGGTATTTTTTGAAGTAACGGACGGGTGAGTGCAACCACTGCGGTGCACGCCGCCATGCAATAAATGATGCCAAAGTTTACCGAATCGTCGACTGATACCAGTGTAGTTGCAATCCATACGACCAAAGCTGCGGCCGCGTACTTGAGGGCGCGCTTAACGTTATTACGCGAGAGCGTGCACATCCAACCGGCGATAAACAAAAATACCCAGCTGATATTTGCGCGCCAGATATCCTGGAAAACCGTTTCGGTAAACCATGGCATATCCCATCCATATAGGTAGGCCAAATCGTAGCAGGCGTGAAAACCTGCCATCGACAGCATCGTAAACCCGCGGACGGTATCAAATATGGTGATGCGTTTTTGCATTACGAGAACCGGCGCATTAATCCGACAACCTTACCCAAAATAACGGGGTTCGTCGCATAGATGGGCTCCATAGTGTCGTTCTCGGGCTGCAGGCGCACGCGCCCCTGCTCCTTGTAGAACGTCTTGACAGTCGCCGAGCCATCGATCATAGCCACGACGATTTCGCCGTTCATCGCGCTCTTTTGCTCGCGAACGATAATGTAGTCACCGTTGTAGATGCCGACATTGATCATTGAGCTGCCGTGCACTTCAAGGATAAAGGAGCCCTGGTCTGTGGCGATTTCGGTTGGGATGGTAAAGGTGTCCTCGATATTTTGCTCGGCCAGAATGGGAATCCCGGCCGCGACGCGACCGACGAGCGGCAGCGAGACCGTTCCGCGGGGCGCTGTGGGTTCATCGGATTTGGAAATCGAGACAGAGGATCCGTCCTCATCAAAGAGCTCTAGGGCGCGAGGCTTGGTGGCATCGCGCTTGAGCAGCCCTCGAGCCTCCAGGGCAGAGAGATGAGCATGCACCGTGCTGGGGGAGGAGAGACCTACGGCCGATGCCATCTCGCGCACACTGGGCGGATAGCCCTTCTCCTGCTGATATTCCTTGATGAAGTCGTAAATTTGCTGCTGACGCTTGGTAATTTTGCGAGCCATCAGGGCATCCTCTCTACCCATGTCAAACAAATGTTCGAATATTGCTTGACAGGAACAACTGTTCGAAGATAATAATAACCGAACATTCGTTCTCGCGCTAGACATTTTTGTCCGCGCGGCTTGATAAAACTGTTCTCAGCAAAACACGCGAGAGGAGAACATGATGAATGCAACTGATATGGTCCAGGGAAACCTCGCCCTTAAGCTCGAGACGCCTGCAGCGCCGGTTTTTACGGTTGTCAAAGGCCGCCGATCTGGTTTCCAAACACTGCCTGGTAAGCCCTCCCGCAGCCAGCGCGTCACCACGGCTTCGGCCCCCGCTGCCCTGAAGGCCTCGACGATTGTCGCTCTTGCCGTTGCGCTCACGCTCTTCTTTGTACTTGCCACCTCGATTTTCAGCGCTCGTCACGCCGCATATGCCGAGTCGGTATCCAACGTTACCTACGAGACAGTCCGTGTTCAGTCTGGCGATTCCTTGTGGTCGCTTGCCCAGGAGCTGTCTCTTATACACATCTCCGAGCCCACGAGACGTAGAGGAAT
>URWM01000252.1 GCA_900551655.1 uncultured Collinsella sp. | reverse complement strand
ACGAGATTCCTCTACGTCTCGTGGGCTCGGAGATGTGTATAAGAGACAGCGCGAGGAGCGCCTGGATCTACTCGAGGCCCGCATCAAGGACCTGGGCATGAATCCCGAGCAGTACAAGTACTACCTTGACCTGCGCCGCTACGGTTCCTGCAAGCACGCCGGCTACGGTCTGGGCTTCGAGCGCTTGGTGATGTACCTCACCGGCGTGGGCAACATCCGCGACGTCCTGCCGCACCCGCGCACCGTGGGTAACGCCGACTTCTAATCGCCATAGCGCCACCAACGCATTACAGCACATCGCGCCAGCGCCTCTCGGCAAGCCGTGAGGCGCTTTTTTCAACAGCATCCGTCAAGCTTTTGGCAAGGTTTTGGTCAGTTAGGCAGGGTTGTTGAAAACTCGACCCGCCGTTTGCCGGCAACCATCGACCGTCCAAGGCGTCACGCGTCCTTGGCCAGGCTTCGCGCCCTAGGCTCTGATCTGCCATCACCAAAAAAGGAAAGGACGTGGGCGCTATGACCGAAGCCGTTGTTGAAAACTACGAGACCACGACCAGGGGCTCCGCCTCGATGGCAGCCTATCGCGCCGTACGCATCCTGCAGCTCTTGAGCGAGAACACCGGCGAGGACAAGGCGCTGCTTTCCGATGAGCTGGTCGAGCTCCTCGCCCATCCCGACGACCCCGCCCGCATGCCCATCTCGGCGGCACGCCGCAGCATCTATACCTCGATATCCGCACTTCGTCACGCCGGATACGAAATCGACTATAAACGCGGCGTGGGCTATCGGCTCCTCACCCGCCCGCTTGCTGACGAGGAGATCATACGGCTCCACGGCATGGTCATGCGTAACCGATCGACGCCCATAGCCATTCGAAAGAGCATGGCGCAGCACCTGGTCGCCATGGCGAGCGCCGATGTTCGCGACTATCTCGATATGCCTGAACCGGCACCGGCCGCCAACGACGCACCCGTCAAGACAACGCGTCCGCACGCCAAGCGTATCGACACGTGCGAGCTCATCGAACAGGCCATCGACCATGGAACAACCGTCAGCTTTGATATCTCAAACGTCCTGACCCGAGGCGAAACCGAGGTGGTGCGGATGACGGTCCGGCCCTTTGCCATCAGGCAACGCGATGGCGTCTCGTATCTGCTGGGAACGGTCTACGACACCCGAGGCGCCGACGACACCCTGCGCACCGTTGAGGTCAGCCGCATGAGAAACGTCAGCACGCGTTTGCTCGACGGCAAGAAACTCTTTGCCGCGCTAGACGAAGAAGACAGCCCCGCGCCCGCAGCGTAAGCCCCGTTACCGTCCGTCGTTCCTCAGCACCGCCCATCCAGTTCAGTATTAAAAAACCCGCCAGGTTATTGTAAAAACGGACATCGGCGTTACTATAGTCCCACTTGCACTTTTTCCTAGTGCAGTGTTTCCAGCCATTTTTATACTGGGGGTAATGATATGAAGGACATCACCATCAGCCGCAGGAGCCTTCTTGTCTCCGCTGGCCTGCTCGCGCTCGCTCCGCTCGCCGGATGCGGCGGCAACTCTGGTTCCGGCTCCGCTGCCGCCGGTTCCGACTACACCATCGGCGTTCTGCAGCTCACCGAGCACTCCGCGCTCGATGCCGCCAACGACGGCTTCGTCAAGGCCATCAAGAAGAGCGGCCTCAAGGTCAAGATCGACCAGAAGAACGCCCAGAACGACCAGTCCACGTGTAAGTCCATTGCCGACAAGTTCGTAGGCGACGGCGTCAACCTGATCTATGCCATCGCTACGCCCGCCGCGCAGGCTGCCGCCGGCGCCACCGCCGATATCCCCATCGTTGGCTGCGCCATCACCGACTACGCCGCTTCCGGCCTGGTCCAGGACAACGACAAACCCGGCACCAACGTCACGGGCGCTTCCGACCTCACCCCGGTCGCCGAGCAGCTCGAGATGATGCAGAAGGTCCTGCCCGACGTTAAGAGGGTCGGCCTGCTCTACTGCACCGCCGAATCCAACTCCGACGTCCAGATCAAGGCCGCCAAGAAGGAGCTCGACAAGCTGGGCCTCGAGTACACCGACTTCACCGTCTCGAGCTCCAACGAGATCCAGTCCGTTGTCGAGTCTGCCGTGGGCAAGGTCGACGCGCTGTACTCCCCCACCGATAACACCATCGCCGCGGGCGCCTCGCAGGTGGGCCAGATCTGCAAGGAGAACAAGCTTCCTTTCGTGACCGGCGAGGAGGGCATGTGCATGGCCGGCGGCCTGTTCACCCTCTCCATCAACTACGAGGATCTGGGCTACGCCGCTGGCGAGATGGCCGTCAAGATTCTGAAGGGCGAGGCCAAGCCCGAGGATATGCCGATCAAGCACCTCTCGAGCAAGGACCTGGTCGTCGTCAAGAACGATGAGATGGCCGAGGCTCTGGGCATCGACCTTTCCGCTCTGGACGAGTAGCGCCATGCGCGGTAGCGCAGCTAGGGCACGCACCTGCGCCGTTGCCGTGTTATTCAATATCTGAGCCACAGGGGCGAACGCCAAAGACCGGCGTTTGCCCTGCTTGTTACGGATGAGACAAAACATCCGGCCGCAGCTCTTTTATACATTGTTACCGCTATCATGGTGACTCACGTGTCCACCCTATCCTAGGAGGTATGAAGCATGCTTATTGCATTGCAGGGCGCCGTTTCGCAGGGCGTCCTCTGGGGCATCATGGTGCTCGGCGTGTTTATCACGTTCCGCCTGCTCGACATCCCCGATATGACCTGCGACGGCAGCTTTGCCCTCGGCGGCTGCGTCTGCGCTGTGCTCATCGTCAATAACAACGTCGACCCGCTGCTCGCCGTGCTGGCCGGTATGTGCGCCGGCGCCATCGCGGGCGCCGTCACGGGCATTTTGACCACCGTCTTTGAGATTCCTGCGATCCTCGCCGGAATCCTCACCCAGATCAGCCTGTGGTCCATCAACCTGCGCATTATGGGCAAGTCCAACACGCCGCTGCTTGCCAACGAGACGATCTTCTCGCGCATCTCCGACGCCACGGGCCTGCCGCAGAGCACCGTCACCATGATCGTGGGCGCCGTGCTGGCGGTCCTCATCGTCTTGGCCCTCTACTGGTTCTTTGGCACCGAGATTGGCAGCGCCCTGCGCGCCACCGGCAACAACGAGGCCATGATCCGCGCCCTCGGTCAGAACTGTCTCTTATACACATCTCCGAGCCCACGACACGTCGAGGAATCTCGTATGCCGTCTTCTGCTTGAAA
>URWM01000251.1 GCA_900551655.1 uncultured Collinsella sp. | reverse complement strand
GTCCTGCGCAAGACGAAGGCCACATTAAGTGGCCTTCTTTGCGTGCGGAACTCATATCGAGCAAAAGCCCAAGCGGCCCTCTCGTCTCAGCCAAGTTGATGTAGTTGAGATGCAGCGCGCAGTCTGCTCACTCCTCGAAGTTCTTAGCGGAAATAATTCGAGTTGCAGCTGCGATTTACTTGCGATGGTGGTTGAGCCGCAACCCAGTTTTTATTGGACCTCGAACCCTATACTCGATGTTCGCTTCGTTCATTGAGTTACCCTTTGCATGAGGCCGGGACATATCGTCCCGCCCGCAGTTTCGCAGGCCGAAGGCCGAGAATGTTTGAGGACGGGATGATATGTCCCGGCCTCCCGGGAGAGTTACCTATGAACTACGCGAACATTAAGTATTTCGACATTGCTGATGGGGAAGGCGTTCGTACTTCTCTGTTTGTGAGCGGGTGCCGTCGTGGGTGCAAGAACTGCTTTAACTCTGTTGCGTGGGACTTTGCTGCGGGCGAGCCCTTTGATAGCGCCGTCGAGGACAAGATTATCGAGAGCCTCGACCATCCCTTTATCGATGGTCTGACGATTTTGGGCGGCGAGCCTATGGAACCTGAGAATCAGGCGGGGCTCGTTGATTTCATTGAGCGTGTTCGTGCCGCTTATCCTATGGGGTCGGGGAAGACTATTTGGTGCTTTACTGGCGACGTACTCGAGGAGCTTATGCCGGGCGGTCGTCATCATACCGAGGTGACGGACCGCATTCTTGCCTGCCTCGACATGTTGGTGGACGGCCCGTTCGTTCAGGATCTGTACGATATCTCGTTGCGCTTTAGGGGTTCGAGCAATCAGCGCGTGATCGACATGAACGCCACGCGCGCTCGTGCCGCGCGTGAGGGCGTTGCGCTTTGCGATGCTGTGGAGCTTTGGCGAGACGATCCGGTCTATTCGACCCATACTATGTAGCTTGCGGCCGATGCCGGAGGGCGTGGTACCATAGCGCGAACGTGAAATTGGAAAAGTGAGGCCCAGATGGTCGATCAGGAAAAAGTCGAGGCCGCTATTAAGCTGTTGCTTGAGGGCATAGGCGAGGACCCAACTCGTGAGGGCCTGCTGGAGACCCCGGCGCGCGTTGCCCGTATGTATGGTGAGATCGCCGGCGGTATGGACCAGAGTGCCGAGGAGCACCTGTCCAAAACCTTTGCCGTCGCTTCGAACGATTTGGTTATCGAGCGCGACATCACGTTCTACTCGCTGTGCGAACATCATCTGCTGCCGTTTTATGGCAAGGCCGCCATTGGTTACATCCCTAACGGTCGGGTGGCTGGGCTTTCCAAGCTCGCCCGCACGGTTGAGGTTTATGCCCGCCGTCTTCAGCTGCAGGAGCAGCTGTGTGCACAGGTTGCCGATGCTCTCATGGATTATCTCGCTCCCCAGGGAGCGATTGTGTTGATGGAGGCCGAGCATATGTGCATGACGATGCGTGGCGTGCAAAAGCCCGGCACCAAGACCGTGACGCTCGCTCGCCGCGGCGTCTTTGAGACCGATCCCGCGCTCGAGGAGCGTTTCTTTAGGATGCTGGGACGCTAACTATGAGAGTCGTCAACGACTTTGCATCGAAGACCGATGAGGGGACGTCGCGTCGCGGCTTTATGGCTTCGGGCCTGGCCCCCTTTGGTGCCATGCCTCGCATTGATTACATTTGTGCCAACGGGCTGTTCCGGCGGCACCTGGGCAACATTGCACAGTTGGAATCGGGGCGCATCTTCTGCCGCCACGGTATTGACCATCTGCTCGATGTCGCTCGCATTATGTGGATCAAGAATCTCGAGGAGCAGCTCGAATTTGACCGCGAGGTCATCTACGCCACGGCACTTCTTCACGATATCGGCAAAGATGAACAGTATGAATCGGGTATATCCCATGATGTTGCAAGCGAACGCGTCGCTGATGCGATTCTCGGCGGTATGCCCGATGACGTGGCGTTTGAGCCGGCCGATGCCGCAGCCATTAAGACGGCCATTCTGGGCCATCGAAAGCTGCGCGTGAATAGCCAACCGCTTGAGCGTCTGCTCTATGCAGCCGACAAAGCGTCGCGCGCCTGCTTTGCATGCCCCGCGCGCAATGCTTGCAACTGGAGCGATGATAAAAAGAACCTGTCGATTCGCGTGTAGTTAGTTTGCGCGGTCGGGGTTCTAAACGAAGGAGACGATCGCGATGAGTAACAAAAAACTGCCCGAGAACGCAACCAAGACTGAAGGCGCCGAGCTCGCTCGCCGTGGAAGGGGCGAAATATCCACCGCAACGGCGGTGCCCCACGTGAGCTATGACGATCTGCGCCATGCCGACCGTATTGTCATTGATGGGCTTGAGGTTTTTGCCAACCATGGCGTGTATCCCGAGGAGAACGCGCTGGGCCAGAAGTTCATCGTGTCCTTGGTGCTCTATGCCGACCTGCGCGCGGCGGGGGAGCACGATAACCTGGACGCCTCGATTGACTACGGCTCGGTGTGCCACGATGTCGATGGCTATCTGCGCGAGCATACGTTTAAACTCATCGAGGCGGCAGCCGAGGGTGTGGCCCAGATGCTGCTGCGTCGTTACCCCTTGCTGCTTGGCGTGCGTGTTAAGCTCGATAAGCCTTGGGCGCCCGTCGGTCTTCCCCTGGCAAGCTGCGGCGTCGAGATCGAGCGCGTGCGCTAACCGGTTCTAATACGTCTCTATGGGTGGCTGCTTGAGCCGCTGCGACAGCGCTCTATTGTTGGGGCAGTACCTGTCGAGCAGGGCGTGAAACCGCTGATTGTGGCTTGGCTCGAGCAAGTGGACGAGCTCGTGGGCGACAACCATGTCGAGACACTCGATGGGATAAGCGGCAAGTTCGCGTGCGATGCGAATGGCTCCGGTCTTGGGCGTGCATGATCCCCAGCGCGTTTTCATGCTGCGCACGGAGACGCGGGAAACGGCGACACTCATTGTGATTTCGTATGCGTGCACGATGTCGCGTAGCGCTGCGGTGACCTCGGATGCATAGAGCTGGTCGATGCGGGTCTGGAGCTCATCGGACGTCAGGCCGTCGAGGATTGCGCACCGCTTGGCCTGTGGGCGTTCGTTCGATTTGTCGGCACCCATAAAACTTGCGAAGGTGGCCTGCTTGGGCCGCGGCGCGGGTGATGCAAAGTTGTGATCGAGTGCATCCTGTACCGTGATGGGCTTGCCCCAAAGTGCAATGACGGACGAGGTGCTGAGCCTGTCTCTTATACACATCTCCGAGCCCACGAGACGTAGAGGAATCTC
>URWM01000250.1 GCA_900551655.1 uncultured Collinsella sp. | reverse complement strand
GAGATTCCTCTACGTCTCGTGGGCTCGGAGATGTGTATAAGAGACAGGGCCAGCAACATACCGTGACCGTGTACAAGCTCATCGCCAAGGACACGATCGAGGAGCGCATCATGCAGATGCAGGAGTCCAAGCGCGACCTGGTCAACAGCGTGCTCGGCGGCGACGGCATCTCCTCGGCGCTGTTTACCCGCGAGGACGTTCTGGCGCTGCTCGGCGGCGACGGGCGCTAACCTCGCTCGTTATGTGTTCATTTGCCATGCCGTGGATGGTTCGCCTGCCTTTGGGCATAAGAACCATCGAGAACATCGGCACATCAGCAAAGGAGAACATCATGGCGAAATTCTTTAAGGACCCCGACGGCAAGCTCATTGCTGCCCTTGGCAACGACGTTGCAACCCCTGCCGGCTGCACGGAGCTGACCGCGAACACCGAGGACGCGGCGCACGAAAAGCACGTGCCGGTCGTTGAGAGCGAGCGCGACGGTCACGTGATCCGTGCGCGCGTGGGCTCGGTCGAGCATCCTATGGTGCCCGAGCACTACATCGAGTGGATCGCCCTTGAGGCCGAGGGTCGTCTGGAGGTCCATTACCTCCAGCCCGGCATGAAGCCCGCGACGTTTTTTGCCGGCGGTTCCAAGACCGGTACCGTCTATGCCTATTGCAACCTGCACGGGCTGTGGTCCGCGACGTTCTAGGAGCGCGCCCCCGCTCGGGGTATCATAGCTAGCATATGCACATGCGAGCGCCGACTGCGTCATGCGGCCGGCGCTTTTACTACGACAACGATGGTTTACGACGGAAAGGGCTGAGCCATGAAGCTCGCACTTGCACAGATCGATATGCGCCTAGGTGATATTGAGGGTATCTGCGGTCGCATCGAGGACCAGGCGCGCCTGGCCCACGAGCGCGGTGCGCGCGTGCTGTGCGTGCCGGCTCCGCTCTTTATGGGGGCCCTGCCCGGCGGCCTGGTGGGCGCTGCGGACTTTGAGCACGACATGCTTGCCGGCTTGACCGGCGTCGCCGAGCGTATCCAAGAACTCGATATGATTTGCATCGTGCCCGCGGCGGTTTCGTTTGAGGGCCAGCCCCTGCTCGATTATATGATGCTCAAGGACGGTCGCGTGGTGCCGGCCCGTTCGAGCATTGCCCTGCAGCGCGGTGGGAACGGCGATGCCCGTTGGGCACCGCCGGTGTTTGACGTGGACGGCGTGCGCATCGCTGTGGTGTTTGACCTGGATCGCGAGCTCGAGATGCTGCCGACCGGCGTCGACCTCATTGCCTATTTCCAGTTTAATGCGTTTGACATGACCGATCGCGAGACCGCCGCCGTCGCCGCCGTGCGCAGCGGTGCTTACCGCAAGATCGCCTCCAAGCGCAGCGTATGGTTTGCCTGCATGGCGCCGGTCGGCGCCTATGACGAGTCGGTGTATACCGGCGGCTCGTTTGTACTCGACGACTGCGGCCGCGCGGTGGCCCAAGCGCCGTGTTTTGAGGAGAGCCTGCTGGTTCAGGAGATTCAACGCGGCGTGATGCTCGATGCCCTGGAGGACCATGAGCTGCCCCAGTTTCGCTCCGAGGAGTGGCTGTGGCAGGCGCTGGTGCTTGCCGTGCGCGACAATGCCCGCGCCCGCGGTGCGTCGCGTGCCGTGGTGGCGCTCGAGGGCGATTTGCCGTCGTCCCTGTTGGCAGCGCTTGCCGTCGATGCCTTGGGTCCTCGTAACGTAATTGGCTTAGTGCTGGGACGCAACCGCATCTTTACGCCGGCGCAGGAGGAGGCCGAGGCTGCTCGCTGTGCCGCCGTTCGCGCCATTGCCGAGCGCCTGCATATTCGCACGGTTGAGCGCGATGCGCCGGATGCCGCGCGTGTGCTCGACCGCGATGTGTCGGCGGGCGACGCCGAGCGCCTGCGCTCTCGCACGCTGGGCCTCATGCTGGAGGATACGGCGCTCGAGCTGGGTGCGATGGCGCTGAGTCCGCTGTCCAAAACTGAGTACGCGCTGGCGGTGCCCGCGCTTTGCGGCGGCTACCAGGGCGATTATGCGCCCTTTGGTGACGTATACCTGTCGACGCTCGAGTTTGTGGCGCGTGTGCGTAACCGTACGTCTGCCGTGGTGCCGCAGGAGCTCGTGACGCTCAACGCGGTGGAGGATTGCATGGATCGCGTGCTGGCGCAGGCGCTCTCGACGCTCGCCGGTCCGGTTGATATGCTCGATCGCGCGGCGCAGCTGCTTGGCGGGCTTGAGCCGGGCGAGGTCGATGGTGCGCTCGAGTCGCACGTGGACCGCAACCGTCCCTTTGACGACATCCCGATGGCCGCCGCCAAGCCCGAGGCCTGCTCGCTGCTGCTGATGCTCGTGCGCCAGGGTGAGGCTGCCCGTCGCATGCTACCGGCGGCGCCGATCGTTTCGGCCCGTTCGTTTACCGAGCGCGCCTGGCCGTACATGCTTGCGTGGTCCGATCTTGGCCTTAGCGGTAAAGAGCGCATGACGGTTGATTCGCTGGCGCGCGCCGAGGTGCGTCGCTTTGCCGACGACGATACGAGTGACCGTATGCGCGGCGAGATGATGGGCATATTGGGCGAGCTGTTGGGTATTTCGCCCGAGCAGATGGAAGAGCTGCGCTCCGAGGACGGTCAGCGTCGTCTGCATGAGGGCATGAAAAAGTTTGAGGGCGAGGTCCAGGACGCCATCGATAAGATGATGGGCGGCCAGGGCGGACCGCAGGGTGGGCCCCAGGGCACGCCGATGCCGCAACCGCCGGTTGATCCCCGACAGTTCCCATTCTTCAGCCAAAACTAACTATGGGATGGGATTCGCTCCCAACCCCGATACTTCAACTAAGCATCTTGGCCCCGTTGTGTTATTCTAGAACAGACGTTCGTGAATGATGCGTGGGGCCTTGCCTTGCGCCGTGCTTGTGGCGAGGGGAGGTTGGCTTGGTCATTTTGGGTATCGACCCCGGTTTGGCCCATACGGGTTGGGGGATTATCGAGGAGCGGCGCGGCGAGGTTCGCTGCCGTGCCTACGGTTGTATTGAGACCAGTGCCGGAAGCCCGCTCGCGGTGCGCCTGTCTCATATCGTCCGCGACCTCAAAGGCGCCGTGGAGCGTTATCGACCCGATACCGCTGCTATCGAGAGCATTTACTTTGGCGCCAACGTTCGCTCGGCCATCCCTACTGCGCATGCCCGCGGTGCTGCACTCGTGGCGCTTTCGGAATGCGCGCTCGAGATCGGCGCTGTCTCTTATACACATCTCCGAGCCCACGAGACGTAGAGGAATCTCGT
>URWM01000249.1 GCA_900551655.1 uncultured Collinsella sp. | reverse complement strand
TTGTTATCCCATTCGGTAAGGTCGAGGCCCCACGTATGGCCGCTTACACTGTTGCCGACGAGTCTAAATCGACGTAGCAGGACGATCTTTCCGCGCACCTCGCCCAGTGTGGGAACGCGACTCGCCGTATAGAACAGATCGGGGTTATCGCCCAAAACCTTGGCGAAAGCCGTCGTAACGCTTTCGTCGGTAGCCTCATCGTTGCCGCGCGATACAAGCATGATGAGCGCTTCTGACGGGTTTTCGTTCAAAAACGTTTTGAAGTAGCCTATGACATCGGAAAGATGCATAAAGTACGCGTCTTTTTTGAGCAGGTAGTAATCCCCGTGGTCGATACCGGGGTCGTCGCCCTTTCCGAGCCGGATATCAAAATAGCGAATGCCTTCGAGCAACTGCGTGGGAATGTAATCCTGTTGGCATTTTACTTGCGAGGATTGGGGCTCAGTGTCGTTGTCCACGCTGCAGGTGCCCGAATCGTGCGTACCCGGGATGCTCAGCTCGTCGAGGAACTTGTTGTCGTCGACGTATTTCATCCAACAGGGCCCGTCGACGTAGCTGCTATACGTGGTCCAGTCGATATTGCTAACCGTGGTATTGGTCTTGCCCATGTCGTAACCGACAAGTTCGAGCTCCCACGGAATGCTCTTCCTCTTATGGCAGATCTTGTTGTTGTCCTGGTCTTTGCCGTCCTTTTCTATGGCCAGGTAATTAATGTCTTTTTTCTCGTTTGTGCGGTCTCGAATAATATAAGTTCCGTCGAGCTGACGGTCGAACGCAAAGGCACGGCTGTCCTTATGGTCGTACTCGCCGCTCCATACGTGGATGACCTTTCCATCTTTATCCGAGTCGCCGTCGACCGACCAAATGCTGTAGCCCGTCTTCTTGTGCTCTTCGAAATTGAGCAAGGTACGGATGGCATACCATTTTGTATTCTCTGTATCGGTAGCAACGTGCTCGAGGATGAGCTTACTGGACGTGCCGTCGTTAAACAGGTGGCAGACGTTGCCGATAACGTTGCCGTCTTCGTTGACGCTTGCGGTACGAAAATAGCCCGCGGGGCGAAGGCGAATGACGAACTTGTCGAGGGTGGCCGCCGATGTGGGCGTGTCTTCTGCAAATGCCGCGCGCACGGGAAGGCCCAGCGCCGCGGTTTCGGGCAGGCTTGCAAATGGCGACAATGCTGCGAGTCCTAGGCCCAACGTGAATGCTCGACGGCTGATGGCGTGGTGTTCGGTCATAACTTCTCCATTCGCAGAGTGCGGTTATGCGATAGTTTTGGTCACTATACTTCCCAGATGTTTAAAGACGCCGGTTTAATTGTCTGCGCGGCGCAATAAATCGGCGGGTGGACGTGTTGGGGTGTTTGTCGTGTTCGCACTGTTGCCACATTTGGGGCGGTTCCGGCGTCCGGCGTCCTCGCGTTCGTCGGCTACCGGCATAAGAAAAGGAGGGTCGGTTTACCGGCCCTCCCTTGGTACGAAGCGTTGGGGCACCGTCGCCTGCTTGCCTTGCGTCCGTGTCTCCCGTAGCGCTTGCCAGTCGCTTAGCGCTTGATCTCGATATCGTCGAGCTTAACGTCCATGGCCTCGGTCTTTGCCTCGGCGATATCATCGGCAAACTCCAGGGACTTCATCATGGTCTCGACGGCGTCCTTGTGCTCCTCGACATTGTCGATGCGCACATACACGCTGCCGCCGTCAACGTCGGTGAAGTACTCGGTCGTCACGCCGCCCGAGTGCGTAAAGTAGGCGCTGCGCCAGGTCTTGCCGTTGTACTTAACGGGATCGCTCTCGGTCCATCCGGAGTTGGCCTTCCACTTTGCCTCGTAGTCGAACAGTTCATCGGCGTTCTTGTCAGAGTCGAAGACAGGGATGAAGCGATCGCTGGCGTGCTCGCTCTCGGTGAACTTAAACTGGGCTCTGTCAGCGGTATCGCCGGCGACGTCGGTGATTTCGACGCCCTCGGGGACCTCGACCTTAAACCAGATGAAGTCGGTCCTCATATCCAAGGCTGGCTTTTCCGCGCCGCCGCTACCGCCACTGCCGGCAGCGCCGCCGCTTCCGCCGCAGCCCACTAGGGCAACTGCGGCAAAGAGGCTCATGCAGAGGGTGAGAATCGCTAAGGCCTTCTTTTTCATGGTCGTGTCCTCCTCGATCTGTAACCGCCCATGGATTACCTGCCTTTACTGTACGCGCGGGCGGCTCGTTCGGGTGGGCCATGTGTCCCATTCTGAGGGCCGGATTTGCGCCGGCAAGTGGCAATATGCCCGGGCGTAAAAGAGGGGAGGGCCGGCCGATCCGATCCTCCCCTGGCTGGGCGTCCAATCATTTAATGACTGCGCATGCGATGCTGCGTACGAGCCCCTAATGCTTGATCTCGATGCTCGAAATCTCGACGCCGCGGGCCTCTTTCACAGCCTCCTTCATGTCGTCAGGGAACTCGATGGAGTTGAGGAGTGCCTCGGCTTCTTTCTTATGCTGGTCGAAGTTCGGGATGAGGATGTAGATGCTTCCCGGCTCAACGTCGGTAAAGAGCATGGTTGAGGTGCCGCTGTTGTCCTTGTACGTTCCGGTGAGCCATGTCCTGCCGTTGTACTCGACGGGGTCGCCGTCTTCCCACTGGAACGTCCCCGTATGCCTTTCGGCCTGCTCGGCAAAGGACTCTTCGGCCGTCATCTTCTCTTGCCAAACGGGGATGAATTGGTCGACCGTGGTGTTCTCGTTCTCGGGGAAGGTGAGATGGACTCTGTCGGCGTTCTTACCGGCGGAGTCGCTTACGCCGACGCCTTCGGGCATCTCGACCTTAAACCAGATAAAGTCAGTCTTTTCGGCGACGGGGGCCGTTTCCTTGCCTTCGCTCTTGGATGCGCTGCTGCCCCCGCCTCCGCATGACGCACTTCCGCCGCAGCCCACAAGGGCGAGTGCGGCAAAGAGGGCGATGCAAAGGGAAAGAATCGATAGGGTCTTGTTCTTCATGGTGGCGTCCTCCTTGTCTGTCGGTGACATCACGGCGCCGCGGGTTGTTGGAGCCGTTGGTGTATGTTGCTATTCGCAAGCGTGGCGGATGTCGTTGTGTGTGGTGCGGCGATACCTCCGTTCTTAGTTTTCGGCCGTTGAGTGGCCGTGCCCCAACGGGTTCCTTACTTATAGATATGCCCCAGCTTGTGCTGCCCGGGAGTCTCGAAAGGTGGGCCATGTGTCCCATGTTTGGGGCAGGCGCATGGGACGGTACGGCTCGGCATCGGCTTTTTCATGTTGCGCAACAGCGCCCTGGGTGCTGTCTCTTATACACATCTGACGCTGCCGACGAAGG
>URWM01000248.1 GCA_900551655.1 uncultured Collinsella sp. | reverse complement strand
CTTCGTCGGCAGCGTCAGATGTGTATAAGAGACAGTACCGGCATCGCGCTCAAGTCCATCTTCGGCAAGGCGCCCGAGGGCATGAAGCGCCACGAGGTGCCCGCCCTCATGATCATCCCCGAGATCGCCCTCGCGATCGTGGTCATGTGGTTCGGTATCGCCACCCCGGTCGCCATCACGAGCGGCGTCGAGGATGCAACGTCCGTCGTTTTGAACCAGAGCGTCGAAGAGCTCCACGAGGCTCCTCTCTACCGCATGGTGTTCAGTTCCCAGACCAAGACAAGTGAGGTGAATTAGCACCATGGCAGAACCTGAAAAGAAGGACTACGCTCGTCGTTGCGAAAGCCACGTCGAGGCCCTGCGCGCCGCAGTGCCGGGCGCTATCGAGAAGGTTGAGTGGCAGTGCGAGGACCAGCTGACGATCACCGTCAAGCAGGACAAGCTGCCCGAGGCCGTCCACTACCTGTATTACGAGCGCTACGGCTGGATTCCCGTGATCATCGGCAACGACGAGCGCAGTCTGTGCGGCCGTTACGCCGTGTATTACGTCATCTCCATGGAGGGGGAGGACCCCGGCTGGGTGACCGTGCGCACCGAGGTCGATCCCGCCAAGATGACGTTCCCGTCCGTGACGCCGTTCGTCCCCGCCTGCGTGTGGGGCGAGCGCGAGCTGCGCGACATGTTCGGCCTGATCCCCGAGGGCCTGCCCGACCGTCGCCGCCTGGTACTGCCCGACGACTGGCCCAGCGGCCTGTACCCGCTGCGCAAGGACTCCATGGACTACCGCTTCCGTCCCGCTCCGGCGAGCGACATGGAAAACTACGAGTTCTTGGCCGATACCAAGGGCAAGGAGACCACACTCGTCCCCATGGGCCCGCTGCACATCACCTCCGACGAGCCCGGCCACTTCCGCCTGTTCGTTGAGGGCGAGACCATCGTCGATGCCGACTACCGTCTGTTCTACGTGCACCGCGGCATGGAGAAGGTCGCCGAGACGCGCCTGAACTATGACGCCGTGACGTTCCTCGCCGACCGTATCTGCGGCATCTGCGGCTGCGCCCACTCGGTGGCCTATGCCGAGGCCGTCGAGCGCGCCCAGGGCATCCATGTCCCGCCGCGCGCCCAGTACATCCGCGCCATCATGCTCGAGGTCGAGCGCCTGCACTCGCATCTGCTCAACATTGGCCTGGCGTCGCACTATACAGGCTTCGACTCCGGCTTCCAGCAGTTCTTCCGCGTCCGCGAGAAGTCCATGGACCTGGCCGAGAAGCTCTCCGGTCACCGCAAGACCTACGGCCTCAACGTGATCGGCGGCGTGCGTCGCGATATTTTGGCCGAGCAGAAGCTCTCCACGCTCACGACCATCCATCAGCTGCGCTCCGAGGTTCAGGAGCTCGTCGACGTCTTGCTCTCGACGCCCAACTTCATTGAGCGCACGAGTGGCATCGGCATCTTGGACCGCAAGATTGCACGTGACTTCTCGCCGGTCGGCCCGCTCATGCGTGGCTCGGGCTATGCCCGCGACGTGCGCTTTGACCATCCCTTCGACGGCTACGCCGATCCGGACGTCCAAAAGATGCACGCCGCCACGGCCGACACCTGCGATGCCTTCGGCCGTACCGCCGTTCGCATCCAGGAGGTCTACGATTCGATCGACATGATCGAGACCATGCTCGAGAACTGCCCGTCGGGCCCCATCCTCACCACGGATTGGGAGTACACCCCGCACAAGTACGCCATCGGTGCCACCGAGGCGCCGCGTGGCGAGGACGTGCACTGGGCCATGCTCGGCAATAACCAGAAGTGCTACCGCTGGCGCGCCAAGGCGGCCACGTACAGCAACTGGCCGGTCCTGCGCTACATGTTCCGCGGTAACACCGTGGGCGACGCGGCGCTGATCGTCGGTTCGCTCGACCCGTGCTACTCCTGCACCGACCGCGTGACGGTGACCGATGTCGCCGCCAAGCGCGACCACGTGCTCGACAAGGAGCAGTTCGAGAACGTCTGGCGCGACAAGTCGCCGCTTGCGGGCGAGGGCACCATGGCCGCTCCGCTCGATGAGGAGGCGCTCTAATATGCTGAAGCTTTGGAAGGTTAACGCCAAGGCCGGCGACGCGACGGTCAAGTACCCGTTTGCGCCGTTCCCCACCAATAAGGACATGCGCGGTAAGCCCGAGCACAATGCCGAGCTCTGCATCGCCTGCGGTGCCTGCGGCGTGGCGTGCCCGGCCGATGCCATTCGCATGGACACCGACCTTGCGGCCGATACCATCACCTGGTCGATCGACTACGGTCGCTGCATCTTTTGCGGCCGCTGCGAGGAAGCCTGCCCCATGGAGGCCATCAAGCTCACCGAGGAGTTTGAGCTGGCCGTCATGAGCAAGGACGACCTCACCAGCAAGAGCGTCTACACGCTCGAGCACTGCTCGCGCTGCGGCAAGCCGTTTGCCCCGCATAAGGAGATCGACTACGCCAAGCGCCTGCTGCAAAAGACCGGCGGCATGGAGGCCATCCAGGCCGCCCGTACCGTCGGTATGTGCCAGGAGTGCAAGCGCGAGCTCGACGCCCTGCGCGCCGCCTCGGCCGTAAAGACCGGCAACGCGCACGGCATGGCCGCCAACGAGACGCTTGCGTCCGGTGAGCCCCAGGGCCCCAGCATGGAGTATCTGGGCGGCCACGGCGTGAACCCGGAGTATATCGACCGCGAGCTCAACCCCGATGCGCCCGAGATTCCCGCCGGTCCGGCGCCGGTCGAGGGCATCATCATGGATTTTGAAACGAAGGAGGAGTAACCATGGCCGAACCCACGCTTTTGCCCGAGCGGCTTCAGTACCGCCCGACCAAGATCGAGCTCGACGAGAGCATTGAGAAGGCCAAGGCGACCCTTCTTAAGAAGATCAAGCGCTCGGTGTACGTCTACCGTGTCGACTGCGGCGGCTGCAACGGCTGCGAGATCGAGATCTTCGGTTCCATCACGCCCGTCTTCGACGTCGAGCGCTTTGGCATCAAGGTCGTGCCCTCGCCCCGTCACGCCGATGTGCTGCTGTACACCGGTGCCGTGACGCGTGCCATGCGCATGCCGGCCCTGCGCGCCTTTGAGGCCGCACCCGATCCCAAGATCGTGGTGTCCTATGGCGCGTGCGGCTGCACCGGCGGCATCTTCTACGACAACTACTGCGTCTGGGGCGGCACGGACAAGATTCTGCCGGTCGATGTCTACATCCCCGGCTGCCCGCCCAGCCCCGCGCAGACCGTCTACGGCTTTGCCATGGCGCTCGGTCTGCTGGACCAAAAGCTCCATGCCGAGACCCTGTCTCTTATACACATCTGACGCTG
>URWM01000247.1 GCA_900551655.1 uncultured Collinsella sp. | reverse complement strand
AGATTCCTCTACGTCTCGTGGGCTCGGAGATGTGTATAAGAGACAGGTACCAAGCCGAGCTCCATGGTCAAGTAATAACGACTTCTCATCATTAGATTGTTTACATCAATTCTAATAACTATTTAATCCTTAAACTCGTTATTAGAATTGATATGATTGGCCTAATAACGAGTTTCCGGCACTAAAGATATGGAGGGCGCGATGCAAATCGAGGAGAACGGCCAGGGAACGCTCCGCAATAATCTATCGGGGAAATTGGCTTACTATTCGTTTTTTCCAACGCCCTTGCAATCATTGAGGCAGCTAAACCTCACCGAGGAAACCTATCGCACGCTTTCCGCATGCTCACGAAAGCTTGGAGAGCTTGAAGGCATGCTCTACTTTGTTCCCAACGCCGACATGTATCTGACAATGTACGCGCGCAAAGAAGCACTCCTTTCTTCGCAAATTGAGGGAACCCAGTGCACGTTTGACGACCTACTTAGTCCATCTCAAACACAACTCCATCATAAAGATGTCGCAGACGTCGTGAATTACGTCCGCGCTGTCGCCCGCGGCGTAGAACTGCTCAAAAAGATGCCCTTGTGCACGAGACTTCTTAGGCAAGTTCATGCGGTCCTGCTGGACGGAGTGCGCGGAACGGAGAAGAATCCAGGCGAGCTACGCTCCTCACAAAACTGGATTGGCCCCTCAGGCTGCACCATTGCAACCGCATCGTTTGTCCCTCCAAACATTGAAGATTTGAGTAACACGCTCCAGGACCTCGAACGCTTTATCAATGAGCCTCAAGTCGAAATGGATCCGATTGTGCGGGCGGCGCTCGTCCATTACCAATTTGAAACTGCCCATCCATTCCTAGACGGAAACGGTCGCCTGGGCAGGCTTCTCATTACACTTATGCTCATCAATGATGGCGTTCTTCATTCTTGCTTGTTCTATCCATCGTTCCAGTTCAAGAAAAACCGAAGCGAGTACTACCGGCAACTCACATCCGTAAGGGAGAGAGGCACTTACGAGGAATGGATAGAGTTTTTCTGCAACAGTCTTCTCGAGAGTGCGAAGGACTCGGTAGGGTCTTTAAAAAACCTTGTTGACCTCCATAGCCGTTCCACAGCAACCATTACCGAAAATCTCGGAAGGACTGCTGCAAACGGGCAAAGGCTGTTGGGCATTCTTGAAGAGCACCCCATCGTCGACACCGCATTCATCGCTGCCCAACTCGATATCGGCAGGAGTACCGC
Organism: uncultured Collinsella sp.; assembly: GCA_900551655.1. Lineage (GTDB taxonomy): Bacteria > Actinomycetota > Coriobacteriia > Coriobacteriales > Coriobacteriaceae > Collinsella. Next base: position 2,123 of record URWM01000247.1, on the reverse strand, counting down.
GAGCTCGCTCGTCAAATCATTTGAAGAATTGGGTATCCTCCGTCCGCTCGACGAGTCAAGACAGAGATACCGGCAGTACGGGTATGAAGAGTATCTTTCGATTCTCAGGGAAGACGCCGAGCCGATTAGATAGGCATCGCAGCCCAGGCAAATTAAAGCGAGCGTGGATAATCTCCCACTTTGAGCCTGCACACAGGCCAAAAACGGGAGATTATCCACGCTCGTTCCTGAGTAGTCATTTATGAACGTCCCCAATGACTAGTCCGGCAACGCCGATGTTTCGGCAACGACAGCGAGCGAGCCGCATTCGGAGCAAGACGACGCCGCAGGTAGAGAACGGACAGCGAGCGGGTCGCATTTGAGACAAGGTGACGTGAAACGAAAGGGCGCTGACCTTCTGGTCGCGCCCTTGAAGTTGAACGTCAGATTGTCCAAATGCGGCCCGCGCAGCGTCGAGCCGTTACGCGGTTCGTAGAACCGCGTAACTAACAAATGAGCATGGCGTCGCCAAAGCTGAAGAAGCGATAACGTTCTTCGATGGCGGCGGCGTAGGCATCCATGATCTGGTCGCGGGAGGCAAGCGCGCTCACGAGCATCATGAGCGTAGAGCGCGGCACGTGGAAGTTCGTGATCAGCGCGTCGACAACGTGATAGGTCGAGCCAGGCATGAGGTAGAGCTGCGTCGTAGCGTTCTCGCGCACCACGATGTCACCGCGGCCGAGCGTATCGGCCCCGTCCTCACGCCCCTCAAAATAGCGCGCCGTCACGGCCGGATCGGACACCGGTGCATCGGCGTCAAACGCGCTCTCGAGCGAGCGCACCGCGGTGGTACCGACGGCGATGACGCGATGGCCCTCGGCCTTCGCCTTATGCACGGCGTCAACCACCTCCTGCGATACGTGGTAGCGCTCGGTGTGCATCACGTGCTGCGTGGGGTCGTCCTCCTCCACCAGACGGAAGGTATCGATGCCCACCTCGAGCTCGACGGCGGCAAACTTCGCGCCCTTGGCCTCGATAGCGGCCATAAGCTCGGGGGTAAAGTGCAAGCCCGCCGTAGGAGCGGCAGCCGAGTGCTCTTCCTTCATGGCGTAGACGGTCTGGTACTTCTCGGGGTCGCCCTCGTAGTCGGTAATGTAGGGCGGTAGTGGCACATGGCCGGCGGCGTGAATGGCCTCGTCGAGCGTGCGCGGCTCGCCGGCGGCGTTGCAACCGGCCGGCTCAAAGCGCACCAGGCGGCCGCCGCGGCTATCGGTGACAAAGTCGACGACCTCGGCCGTCAGCACCACGGGAGCGCCCTCGGGCGCATGGGCGCCACCGGCGCGATACTCAATCTGAGCACCGGGCTTCAGACGCTTGCCCGGCTTGACCAGACACTCCCAAACATGGCCCAGCGGGTCAACATCCTCGCGGCGCTTGAGCAGCAGGGTCTCGACCACGCCGCCCGATCCGGCCTTGCGACCGATCAGGCGGGCCGGCATCACACGCGTCTGGTTGATGACGAGCACGTCGCCCGGCTCGATATAGTCGACGATGTCGCGGAAGATGCGGTGCTCAACGGTGCCGCCATGCTCCAGCGGCGTTCCCGCCTCGGAGCCCTTGCGGTCAACCACCAGCAGGCGGCAGGAGTCGCGCGGCTCGGCAGGAGCCTGGGCGATGAGCTCTTCGGGCAGGTTATAGTCAAAATCATCGGTACGCATAGACACGTCGGATTCTCCTTATATAGCTAAAGTCCGTTCTACATCCTAGCAGGCTGACGTCCCAAATGAACTACTTTTTGGCGGCTTTACGCTCGTCGCGGATGCGGGCGCGGTCCATGGCCGCCTCGACAGCCGAGAAGCGGCAACCACAGTAGTTCTGCCGATACATGCCCAGCTCGCGTGAACGACGCGTGGCCTCGGGATAATACGGGCGAAAATCGCGAATGACCGGGGTGAGACCGCGAGCGGCAGCCAGACGCTCCAACACATCATTGCAGGTTTCGAACAGCTGATACGGCGAAACGGCGAGCGTCGTGCCCACATATTCAAACCCGTGCTCCTGGGCCACACGGCATGCCTCGGCCAGACGCAGGGCATAGCACGCACGACAGCGGCGGGATCGATCGGCGCCCAACGGGGCCACAC
>URWM01000246.1 GCA_900551655.1 uncultured Collinsella sp. | reverse complement strand
TGCACTCCATGGGTGAGCGCAGGTTTTCCGACAGATAGGGACACAGCCGCCGCAGCTGCTTGGCCGAGCTCCCCTTGCATGCCCCAAGGTAATCTGCCAAGCGATCGGGCGTCAGCACGGGCTCGACCTCAAAGTAACCGACATCTGACGGCTGGTCCCTATCCTTTGCAAGCCTGTTCACGGTAGGCGAGCTGTAAGGGGGCAGATACTGCCCGCGATCGCTCAGCGAAATCTTGGAGCACAGCTCCTGGGCCAGGGCAAATGCTTGGATATAGCCGACTTCGCGCGCAACGGCGGCACAGAGGGCCTCGGGAGACAAGCTGTACACCCCCGGCTCCACCTCCAAAATCGAGGCGTCCGGCAGGCCTGTAGAACAAACGGACCAGCTTGCACCAGGCATGCGGCGGCGCTGCTTCGCCGACCCCACCAGCAGGCACAGGTCTTCTTGAACCTCGCCACTCACGGCCCCGACCCTCACCAAATCGGGAAGATAGATGTCCTCGGCCGAGGGCGACGATGCGTGCAGCACACGGCGCTCTTCATCGGGATCGAGGTCCCTCCAGCTGATGTAACCCATTTGTCGGCGCTCGGCGCGCATCATGCGCAGCGCCGAGGCGCCAGTCAGGACTACGGAGGCCGCCAGTTGCTCGCTTGTCGGCTCGATGCGCCGCGCTAGCTTCACTGCCACAAAACCACCCCTACCAAACGCGTGAGATAGCGAGGCCATCGACTGCTGCGGCGCCGGCACGCTTGAGCTCCGCCGAGGCCGCTGCCATGGTCGCGCCCGTGGTAATGACATCATCGATGAGCAGCAGACGGCGGCCGCGCACATCCTCGACTGTCTCGTACATGCCCCGGGCATGTTCCCGGCGCTCATCGCGACCGAGCTCACGCTGGTCACCGTGACCGTATTTGACCAGGGCGTCCAGCAACGACACACCCGAAAGATCGCAAAACGGGCGCGCGATTGCTTCCATATGGTCGAATCCACGCCGCCGAAACGCTGCCGCAGTCGCGGGCACAAATACCACCGCGTCGGCGCCGGACAGCATACTGCCGTAGCGATCGGGGGCTGCCACCTGGGCATGCAAGGCAGTGTCGTAGAGTAGCTCCGCCAGATACGGTGCCAGACGTCGCTCGCCCGCATCCTTGTACGCTTTAATGATGCGCGGCAGCGGATGCGCATAGACGGCGCACGCCAGGCAGCGGTCGAGCGCCTCCGCCATTGCCGAGGACGCGCCCTCGACCGAACACTCAGTGCACAGCAAATCCCCAAACGGGGCGCCGCATCGGGTACAGCTATGACGTGGGTCGATGAGCGTGAGCAACGCCAGACAATCCTGGCAGATCAGCGCACCGGAACGCTCGCAGCCGGCACATCGCGTGGGCGACAACGCCTCGAGCGCCTCGTATGTCGCGCGCTCGGCAAGCGGTAGCAATTCGTCCGCAAACGGTAGGACACCTGCACCTTGCAAGCGAGTCAATACGTTCAGATGTCTCTTCATGACACAACCCTCCCTACGCGAAGGCGAAGGGAGGGTTGTCGGTGTAGAGCCATGATACCCAGAGGTGCTGGGGTCAGGCGGGCTAAATCCGCTCGCGGGCGTTATTCGCCGGTAGGCGGTTGCGGTGCGGACGAGGTGTGGGTCGAGCCTTCGCCGCCGTCCTGGCGCGGCTTGTGGGAGCGACGGCGGCGACGGCGCTTTTGACCCTGGTCGGCCGAGCCCTCGCCACCGCGATCCTCGCGCGGCTCGCGCTCGTCGCGAGCGGCGCCACGCGAAGCCTTGGCAGCCGCTCCCCCGCCATCCCCGGGACGACGGCGCGTGACCTTGACTTCGCCATCCGAAACCTGATCGGCCACAGAAGGAACCGAGGGCTTCTGCTGCGTGCCCGAGGAATGGCGACGACGCGGACGCGGGGCGCGCTCGTCATCGTTGCGCTGCTTGCCGCCCTTGTCGGCAGGCGTATCGGAACCCGAACCACCCTTGGGGGCGGCACCGGCTTCGCGAGCGGCTGCGGCGCGGAAGGCGTCCTCGCGCTCCTCACTCGACAAATGGCGGCGGCGACGGCGCGTGGGATTCATGCCACCGCCGCGGTTTTGCTGCTGAGGCTGCTGAGTCTCGCGCTCGCGGGAGGAGTTCTTGCCTGCGGGAGCGGCCTCGCCGGCATCGCCCGAACCCGAGCGCTTGCGGCGGCGACGTCCACCGGCAGCCTCCTCGACCTCGGGTGCCTCGGCCTTGCCGCGACCCTTACCGCGGCCGCGACCCTCGCCTTGGCTCTGACCGGCACGGGTATCGGCGTCCGCATCGCGGCGACGGCGCTTGGGCATCGTCGTCCCCGCCAGACGGTCGGCGCTCGACAGGCCATCGCCCACGTCGACGCCGTTCTCGCGGTCGAGCTCCATAAGCGCCAAGCGCATCTCGGGCGACTCGATACGCTCGAGCACATCGCGCGTCACGCAGTCGGGACGGCAGTTGCAGCCCTGCTCGGCGGCCTTCTTTTTGCAGCCCTCAGAGCAGGTCATGTCGGCCAGGTTGACCTTAAAGACTTTGCCGTTCTCCAGGCGCAACACCAGCTGCTCGCGCGGCGTGTCATATTCCTGGATGCGCGCCTTGCCAAGCGGCGTGTCGATAAGCGTCTTCTTTTTGGGCGCGCGGCTCTTAAAGTCCTTGTACGCCTCGAACTCATAGCGCAGGCAGCACATCAGGCGGCCGCAGACACCGCTAATCTTGGACGAGTTGAGCGGCAGGTCCTGCTCTTTTGCCATGCGGATCGAAACCGGCTCAAACTGTCCGCCAAAGCGCGTGCAGCAGAGCTCCTGGCCGCACTGGGCATAGCCGCCCACCAGGCGGGTCTCGTCACGCACGCCAATCTGGCGCATGTCGACGCGAATGTGCAGCGTCGAGGACAGGTCCTTGACGAGCTGACGGAAATCGACGCGCTCCTCGGCAGCAAAGTAGAACACAGCCTTCTCGCCGCCAAACAGATACTCGACGCCGACCGGCTTCATCTCGAGATCGAGTTCCTTGACCAGGCGGCGGAAGTCGACCATGGCCTCGTCACCCTGGATGGCCAGGTCGTCGGCAAGCTGCAGGTCGATGTCGCTCGCTACGCGCAACACGGGCTTGAGCGGCTGACCGATCTCGTCTTGCGGCACCTCGAAGGGATCGGCCGTGACCAGGCCGATCTCGGTTCCGCGCTCGGTAGAACAAATGGCATAATCGGCCTCGAGGATATCCAGATCCTGCGGGTCAAACCACAGGTCGCGCGAGGCGTAGGTAAACTTAACGGGTACGACTAACGGCATTTCAGTGCCTTCCTGATATCGAACAGCATGACCTCTGTCTCTTATACACATCTGACGCTGCCGACGAAGGCTTAGGTGT
>URWM01000245.1 GCA_900551655.1 uncultured Collinsella sp. | reverse complement strand
GGACGTCACCCTTCTGGCGAATCTTGCGCTTGATCTTGGGGGCATTGACAAACGTGCCTTTCCCCTGTCGCTTCGTTAGATAGCCCTGCTGGACGAGCTCCTCAATAGCGCGTCGCACGGTAACGCGGCCAACTTTATAGCTCTCAGCCAATTCGAATTCGTTGGGTATCCGCGCACCTGCCTTGTAGGCGCCGGAGTTGATTTCGTTTTTAATGATATCAATGACCTGTTGGTACAGCGGTATCGCTGCTTTACCGTCAGTTGGCCCTTCAGTCGGTGGCATATACCCTCTCCCAGCACAATTAAGTCTAAAACGGGCTTAAGGGCATTCAACAAGCCCTTAAGCCCGCATTAGCTTAAAGTATGCTAGGTGTCGCACCAAAATGTTGGCTATTTACTCATCAGACCCGAAAAACGCGCAACTACCGCGCTCCTAAGAAAGCATGAGCAGCTCCGGCAGCTGGTCGATAATCTTGTCCGCGGCATCCTGGCTAAAGCCAAAGCGCTCCTCGCGCTTGGCAATGACTGTCAGACCGGCTCGCTTGCCGGCAGTGATGCCAGGCACTGAATCCTCAACGCAGCAGCAGCGATTCGCGGGCAGCCCCAGCAGGTCCAGCGCATGCAGGTAGATGTCGGGCTCGGGCTTGCTCTCCTTAAACTGCTCGCCGCTCACCACATACTCAAAGGCATCCGACAGCCCGCACGCATTGAGCACTTCCTCGATGCTATCCATGGGAGACGAGCTGGCAAGCGCCACGCGAACACCGCGGCGCGGCAGCTCTCGAATCGTATCCACGGCGCCTGGGTTAATCAAAGCCTGATAGTCGCGCGGACGCTTATGCGCCCACTCGTCCCAACGGGCCAACGCTTCCTCGCCAGTTAAATGCCCCTTACCGGCGCGCTCAAACCAATCGACCAGCATATGCAAGAAGAACTGGTGCGAGGTACCAACCTGCCCGTTCAACTCCTCTTGAGTCAGGTTAAGCCCAAGCTCCTTGGCAAACGCGGCAGTCTCGCCCAGGTAGTAATACTCGGTATCGACAATGACGCCGTCCATGTCAAAGATAACGGCATCGAACGGAAATGCGGACACGGCACCCTCCCTAACAAAAGGGCGCCCGCAAGCGGACGCCCGAGCCATGCACTATCGGCGATTCTAACCCAGCAGCTTGTCCAGTGCCACCGCAATGCCGTCTTCGTTATTATTGGCGGTCACCATCTGGGCCACAGCCTTGACCTCATCGACGGCGTTGCCCATGGCAACACCGGTTCCGGCCCATTCAATCATGGATTTGTCGTTCTGGCCGTCGCCAAACGATACGACCTCGCTGGCATCGATGCCGAGCTTGGGCAGGGCACCCTCGAGCGCACGGGCCTTGTCGATACCGGGCGCCGTGTACTCAAAGTACCAGTCAGCCGTAAACATGCCCGAAAGCGTCTGCTTAAAGGGCGCATACATCTCCTCGTAATGCGCCTGCAGGTAGGCCGGGTCGCCCGCCGTCAGCAGCTTGTCCACGGGATAAGCATCAGCGACCTCATGCAAGCTCTCGACCTCGCGGATCTTAAGGTCGCACGCATCGCGCTCGTATTTGACGATGTTTTTCTGCGAGCCATCCGGCAGCGTAATCATGCAGCGGTACGAATCTTCGACATGCAGATCGCGACCGAGCGAAATCATAGGGATCACGTCGAAATTGCGCAGATGATCAATCAGACGGTGCAGCTCGTCAGCCGGCATGGCCTGGTCAAAAAGGATCTCATCGGTCTGAGCGTCGACCACATGCGCGCCGTTAAAGGCCACCAGCAAACCATCATGGTTCTGAAGGTCGAGCTCCTGCGCCAAGGCGTGCAGCCCCCATGCAGGACGGCCCGAAGCCAGAATGAGCTTGATGCCCGACTCCTGCGCCGCGAGCAGCTTCTCGCGCGTGCGCGGGCTGATGACCTTCTGGTCGTTGGTGAGCGTGCCGTCGATATCCATTGCGATGGCCTTGATAGACATATGTGCCTCCCTGTCATTAAGCAACCTTGTCTGAGTCATCATACAGAACACCTACTGCGGCTCTGTCTGCAACGGATAAAAAGCCATATTGTCCCGAACATGAACAGCGCGTAGCCGTGGGGCGCAATCGCTCCGTCCCGCACGCCGAGCCACCGCATACAAAGCTGACGACACTAAACGCTGCCGCCCCACCGACCTCATTTCATACCGTAGAAAAAAATTTCAAAATTAGTTCTTGTCAAATCAGCAAAACGAACGTACTTTAAAGATGACCGCTCCAGTGGTCATCGTTTGATTGAGCATATTCAGTTTCAGTTTTCAGCGTGTAAGAGAAGGAAGATCGGCAAAGTACAACCCCAAACGCAATGACAACTTAATGAGGTAACTGCCACATGTGAGGCACCCAGGGCATTGCTGTCTCGATTTTGAGCACGATGCCTTCCGCCTTGCGTGGGTCGTTCCATCCCGCCCCTGCAGCAACTGCCTCACGGGCTCATTGAAAACCGCATAGCACCCCAACGTCAGCACATCACCCACGGCAAGCACATCACTCACGACAACCAACACATCAACAAACAGCACGAACATCAACCGATTGGAGAAGCTATGACAAACCACCCCGCTGAAGACGGCGATAAGAAAAGCATTCTGGATGCCCGCATTGAGCGAGCATATGCAAACGAATATGACGCCGCCTTTGCCGCCGCGACCATCAAGAACTACGCGTCGCTACCGCTCGCGACGATCTTGGCCGACCACCCTCAACTGCTGAAGCGCTGCACAAAGATCATGGGCGACCCCGACATTCGAAAGCTGACAGACCCCTATGCCCCAAAACGCGACAACGATTCGTACGTTCTTACCGTAGGCTGCCTAGCCCATATGCTTACGGCGCTCGACACGAAACTCAAGCTCGAATGGGAGCCCGACGAGCGTCATGAACTCGAGAGCAAGCGGAACACCCTGCGCACCGCACTGTTCCTTCCGTTGGACGGCCTCAAGCGCTGCAACGTCGAGCTCAATACACAGGCGCGGCAAAAGCCCGGGACCACAGGGCAGAAAACTCCAAGTCCCCATGCGGCCATCGTCGACCGCAACCGATATAACCGCATGACCGCGCACTTTTCCGCCGAGGGAGCAGCCATAAGGACGCTGATCGACCTGCTGTGCCTCCTGAGCATCAACGAGCTATTTGAGGGCTATCTCGCCCTTGTTCCCGCGACGGCACCCAAGTCGGTAGCAAAGATCATCGAGACCTGCAGACGCCAGTTTGAGCGCCATCGCAATGGCAGCGAGATGAACGCCAGCATCGCGCAGTACTACGCGGCTCATTACAAAAATGACGGATGTGCCCCTGTCGAGCATCAGCTGCGGCTCGCCTACACCTGTCTCTTATACACATCTCCGAGCCCACGAGACGTAGAGGAATCT
>URWM01000244.1 GCA_900551655.1 uncultured Collinsella sp. | reverse complement strand
AGGTAGCATAGCCAAGCCCATAGGCGATTCCAACCAACACGAAATCCATCGAACAACCGTTCGAACTTAGGATGGAAAGAGCTTACTCGGACAAAACCGAGTCGGTTCTGTCCGAGTTAGTTTGAAGGTGGCTGGAGGCGCCCTACCTTGTTTGCGGATGGATCGAATCGAACATTGGGACAAGCGTCTCGTTTTATGGGCCACGGGCGTGCGTGTGCGAGTCCCTTTGGCCCATAAGGAACGCTGGCGGGTCGTTATTTGGGCCGTGGGTCACTTCGCCGGCGCCGCGTTTCGTCATACGCTCATAGTGGAAGCCGATGCCACGGAGTCGACTTGCGACTCGGGCAATGGATGAGCTGCAAGCCGAAAGGAGCGGTGAGAACGATGAGGCCCATGACAAAGAAACTGCTGTTAGGAATTCCCACTGTGACGCTTTCGGCCGTGCTGGCTTGTACGGTGGCAGGCTGCGGCAGTAGCGCTCCGAGCGGTTCGGCTGGCAGCTCGGGCGGGAGCGCACCTGTGCAGGAGAAGTCCAAGAAGGCCAAGGCCTATGAGTCGCAGACGGTCGAGGTGGCAGGCATTACCTATGAGTCGGTGGCTCACGGTACGTTCTATCGCGGTGATGCCAAGAAGCAGGACGGCTTTTACCTGCACATCAAGATTACCAACAACAACACAAAGAACAGGACGTTTGACTCCTTTAACGTGCATGCTGCCCAGGGCGATCTTGAGGCGGGTGACCCGTTGTTTACTTCCGGCAAGGCGGCCGTGCTCGACTACGTTGCAAGCGAGGCTCCCGATGAGCTTCACGAGGGCATCGATCTTTCCAAGAGGCCAGATATCGGCCCGGGCGAGACCGTTGAGTACGTGTATTTCTGGGCGCCCAAGACGGCGTACTACGGGCCCATCACTGTCGAGTTCGTAGACGCTTACGCCCCCGCCAAGAATCATGATGCCATGCACTTTGACACCACGGGATGCGAGACCAAGGAGTTCAAGGCGGCCGGCGGCGCGGCCGATTCTGGCGAGAAGGCAGATTTAACGGGCATCGACTGCGCATCGTACAGCATCGAGGCCGCCGATGGGTACACGCTGGATTCGTCCGACGAAGAGCGCGAAAAGGCAAACTTCTTCAACGATGAGACTGGAGGACGCCTGAACATCAGCATCTTCCCGCGCTCGCCGGAGGAAGAGGTTGCAAGCCTAGAGCAGGTCTACGAAGGCAAGGAGACAACAACCGACCAGGTCGAGTACAACGGCATAACGTGGCTGCGCTTTACCGGTCCCGACAACGGCCATACACTGTTTGCGACGGCTCCCGCAACGGGTGAAACCGTCCGCGTGTCGATTGGCTGGAAGATCGATTGGGACGCCGCCGTGCCCATGATGGAGGCACTGAAGCTCAAATAACGCCACGATTCTCACGTCAGGCGACTCAGGGCTGGCTCCGAGTTATCGGGGCCAGCCCTTTTTGGTGCTCGATGAGCCGAGTCGGCGTCTCTCGTAAAAGCAACTAGGAGCTAGCGAGGCTCATCTGAATTGACCTCATCGGCGGTGTCTTTTTCGAATGCCGTGCGGCGGGCGCTGTAGGCGACGAGGCCGGCGCCTGCTGCGGCGAGTGCTGCAGCGGCTGCCGTAAGGGGAGCGTTGACATCGCCCGTGCCCGCAAGCGCGCCCGCTTTTCCGGAGCGCTTGTTATTGCCGTGGTCCTTGCCGCCACCGGAGCTGCTTCCGCCGGAGCCGCCGCCCTTGTCAGTACCGCCGCCACTCGAGCCACCATCGCCGCCTGCTGTCATCGGGGCGTCGTGAAGTCCTGTCGTATCCGCGCTGCCGCATACGCCGACCTGAACTTCCGAGCGCTCGCATGCCGCGTCGGGCACATGAAGTTCGTGCAGTACGGCATCCAGCGCCGAGTTTGCGCCCGGTCGAATTTCCTCGAGCGTTACGGGATCGAGCGCCACCAGATTACGCGCCTTCGCATACAGCGTTACGCGTTTGCCCACTTCGTCGCTCCAGCTCTCGGGGATGGCGAAGCTCATGCGGAACTGTGCCGTGCAACCCGGTGCCAGCACGGCGTTACCGTTGTCGGCTACCAGCGGGTGCGTTGCAAAACGTGCGCCCAGCGTCTCGAGCGCGTACTTCACGTGCGCCATGTCGTTGGCCGAAGTGTCCTCGGCAAGCTCTGGATCGTAGATCGAAGCCATGCGCGCGTTCGCTCCGAATCCGATGGATGTGCTGGAGAACGGCTGGCTGGAGCCCTCTCGGTACAGATCGATCGTGCCGGCGGTCAGCAGGGTGTTGCCGTCGTTTCGCACCGTGACCATGAAGGATTCGCCTGCTGCTCCGGGCACCACCGCGCCCGAGATAGCGACCGCGCCCGTCGGAGTGGCACACGCCACCAAGGGCACTTCGATGCCGTGCAGCTCTGCCTCGCTCTTCTCCGCGCTCACAATGTGCGTGGCGAGCGCGGAGAGCATGCCTCCCGACGTCAAAAACGTCGTTATCTGATCGACGGGATGGTCCAGCTCGCACATCACGAACGGCTCCGTGAACAGATCGCCTGCCAAGGTGCTGGCGAAGATGCGGAAGTGCTTGCCCATTACTGCTACCGGGTTGCCTTCTTCGTCGTAGGTTTGTCCCACCTTGCCATCGGTATTCTCTACATAGAGCACGCACCTGCCGTTGTTGCTTACGCTAAACGATGCCGGGCCACAGCCTGCGGCACCCACGGGCTGCGTTGCAAATGCCGATGCGCCTCGTGCCCAAGTAATATGCTGCAGTTGCTCGTTGACGGTAGCCAAAAAGCCCGTGTGCTGCGGCCACGGCACCGCGTGGGGTACTGTAGCATCTGGCGACATAACGCCCCAGCCCGCAATGGACTGGCCGATCACGGCGTACGATGCACAGCCACAACCGCCTGCAGTCTCGTATGCAACGGGCACCACCATTTTGCCGTTGATATTCTCGGGCTCACCCAGCTCGATACTCGACGGTGCTTGCGGAAAGCGGAGGACTTGGCGGAACGTCAGGCTATCGCCCGAAACGTCCGACCACAGGGTAAAGCACTCCAGCGCAACCTCGGCCTCGCTGCCGAGCGCCTTTTCTGCGGTGGTTCCGCGGCGGTGGAGGTAGGCGCCCGACAGGCGCCCGTCGACCAGCGTCTTGCCCACCGTGATACGCGGGCACTGCAGGCAATGGTAGCCATCCTCCTGAAGGCGGCCGCGCGAGATGCTGCGCCACGACGTGTGCGATATCACGCGAACTCCGTCGTTGCTTATGCGCAGGCGCACAACGGACAGTATGCCGGATGTGCTCGCCGTATCGAAAAGGGTGTTGTCACCGGCGGGGCGCTCACCCGAGACCAGCAGCACGTAGGCGTCCTGGTTTCCTCTTCCGTTTGTATATTCCACCACGTCGAAGTCGTAATCGAATATGCCGTTG